>NZ_JBSFMT010000038.1:0-95364 GCF_053599695.1 Streptomyces sp. NPDC000878
CCGCCGCGCCATGGCCACACCCCACAGAACACGGGAACACATACACCTCCACCGTGCCACAGCGAGATCATTCTGCAAGGACTCTTAAGGGGCGCCTTTTAGAGAGGTTGCGAGGGTGCTCCGTGGCCGCGCAGGTGATGCCGCTTGCGCCAGGCCACGACGGTGCCCGCGACGGCCGGTACGGCGATGAAGGCCATCGCGATCAGGAAGGCGGGGGAGGTCGGCGACGAGGCGCGGGCGCCCGCGACGACGTACGCGGCGGTGTTGGGGATGGACCCGAGGGCGGTCGCGAACAGGAACGGCAGCCAGCCCATGCGGGAGACGGCGGCGCAGTAGTTCGCGGCCCAGAAGGGCACTCCGGGGAACAGTCTCGCCGCCATCATCGAGCGGAAGCCGTGTCGGCTGAGCTGGCCGTCCGCAGCCTGGAGCCAGCGGGCGCGCAGCAGCGGGCGCAGCGCGTCCTGGCCCAGGACGCGGCCCAGGCCGAAGGCGGCCCCGGCGCCCAGGACCGTGCCCGCGAGCGCGGTGGCGAGGCCCACCTGGGAACCGAACAGCGCGCCCGCCGCGAGATTCAGCAGCGGGCGTGGCACGAACGCCACGGTGCACACTCCGTACGCCGCTCCGAAGACGACCGCCGCCGCGGCACCGCCGACCTGGGGTGGCCAGCCGTCGGCCAGCAGCCGCTGCGGTTCGAAGAGCAGGACGCACGACGCCGCGGCGCCGAGCAGGGCCACGAGGAGCGACAGCCGTGACCACGGCGAGAGCAGTGCTCTCGTGCAGCGCGCGGTGAGGCCGCCGGGTGGGGCGACGAGGACTGCGGCCGTGGAGAGCGGGGGAAGCTCCGTGGCGATGGCCGGGGGAGTGGCCGTGGCGGTGCCCCCAGAACGGGTGGTGGCATCGAGCATTGGCCGAGGCTATCCGAGGAGTATGTGTGATCGCCGTATGGTTCGGCTCAACGGGGGAACAGTGAGCGGAACTCTCGGTGAGTCGGGTGACACGTGCGCCCACACCCTGCGGAAACGGCACACCGGTGACATGCGCCACTGCGGCGGCGGTCCCTGCCCTCGTCGGAGCCCTCGTCGCCGGAGCCGGCGGAAAACCATTCGACGTGGCGTGACGCGTCGGCGATGATCGGCCTCATGTTCCGGTACGCCTTCCCTCTCGCAGCATCCGCGGTCGCGGATGCCCCGAAGGCTGCCGTCCCGATCATCGTGGCCACCGTAGACGGCGCCCGAAGCTGACCCTTCCCGGATCGTCCGGCGGACCCCGCAGGGGGAGGGTCGGCGAACTTCCTCGGGGTCCCCGTCCCGGCCGCGTTCTCCGCGCCGGGGCCTTCACTCAGTACCGCTGGAAAAGGCTTCGAGGTACCCCATGCCCAAGACGGCATACGTCCGCACGAAACCGCATCTCAACATCGGCACGATGGGCCACGTCGACCACGGCAAGACCACCCTGACCGCCGCCATCACCAAGGTGCTCGCCGAGCGCGGCTCCGGCACGTTCGTCCCGTTCGACCGGATCGACCGCGCCCCGGAGGAGGCCGCGCGGGGCATCACCATCAACATCGCGCACGTCGAGTACGAGACCGACACCCGCCACTACGCGCACGTGGACATGCCCGGCCACGCCGACTACGTCAAGAACATGGTCACCGGGGCCGCGCAGCTCGACGGGGCGATCCTCGTCGTCTCCGCGCTCGACGGGATCATGCCGCAGACCGCCGAACACGTCCTGCTGGCCCGGCAGGTGGGCGTCGACCACATCGTCGTCGCCCTCAACAAGGCCGACGCGGGCGACGAGGAGCTGACGGACCTCGTCGAGCTGGAGGTCCGCGACCTGCTCACCGCGCAGGGCTACGGCGGCGACGCGGTACCCGTCGTACGGGTGTCGGGGCTGAAGGCGCTCGAAGGCGACCCGCGCTGGACGGCGTCGATCGACGCGCTGCTCGACGCGGTGGACACGTATGTGCCCATGCCCGAGCGGTATCTGGACGCGCCGTTCCTGTTGCCGGTCGAGAACGTGCTCACCATCACCGGCCGGGGGACGGTGGTCACGGGCGCGGTCGAGCGGGGCACGGTTCGCGTGGGCGACCGGGTCGAAGTGCTCGGCGCGGGGCTGGAGAGCGTGGTCACGGGGCTGGAGACGTTCGGCAAGCCCATGGAGGAGGCGCAGGCCGGGGACAGCGTGGCGTTGCTGCTGCGCGGGGTGCCTCGGGACTCCGTCCGGCGCGGGCATGTGGTCGCGGCGCCGGGCAGTGTTGTCCCGAGCCGTCGCTTCTCCGCGCAGGTGTACGTGCTGTCGACACGGGAAGGTGGGCGTTCGACGCCCGTCTCCACCGGGTACCGGCCCCAGTTCTACATCCGTACGGCGGATGTGGTCGGGGACGTGGACCTGGGGGAGGTCGCCGTGGCGCGGCCGGGGGAGCGGGTTTCCATGACCGTCGAACTCGGGCGCGAGGTGCCTCTGGAGGCGGGGCTCGGGTTTGCCATTCGTGAGGGTGGGCGGACTGTGGGGGCGGGGACCGTGACTGCCGTCGAGTGAGGGTGGTTTGGGTGCGTGGGGGGCTGCCGGCCGAGTGTGGCTGGTCGCGCAGTTCCCCGCGCCCCTTCCCGGCGCTCCTCCCAGGCACAATGAGAAAGTGAACGACGAGCCCATACCCGTCACCCGAGCCGTCGACCACGGCGTTGCCAAGCTCATGCCTGACATCGACCGGAAGCGTGCCTGGTTGCTTACCGTCGACGGGGCTCCTCAGTCCTATGTCGATCTGGATGAGCCGACGTATCTGGAGTTCGAGTACGCGCGGCGGCTCGGGCATGTGCTGGACACCGTCGCGGAGGCGGGGCGGGCGCTGGACGTGGTGCATCTCGGTGGGGGTGCGCTCACGCTGCCCCGGTATGTCGCCGTCACCCGGCCCGGATCCCGGCAGGATGTCGTCGAGGCCGATCGGGGGCTGCTCGATCTGGTCGTGGAGCATCTGCCGCTGCCTGTCGGCGCGGGCATCGCCCTGCACGCGGCCGATGCCCGTGCCTGGCTCGAAGGCGCTCCCGACGACTCCGCCGACGTGCTCGTCGCCGATGTGTTCGGCGGGTCGCGTGTTCCGGCGCATCTGACGTCTCTCGCGTACGCCGAAGAGGCCGAGCGGGTGCTGCGCGGTGACGGGGTCTACCTCGCCAACCTGGCCGATGGTGCGCCCTTCGCCTTTCTGCGGTCCCAACTCGCCACGTTTTCCGTGGTGTTCGAGGAACTGGCGCTGATCGCCGAGCCGGGTGTCCTGCGGGGGCGGCGGTTCGGGAACGCGGTACTCGTCGCCGCGCACCGGCCCTTGGAGGCGGCTGCTCTTGCCCGTCGGGTTGCCTCCGACGCCTTTCCGGCCCGTCTTGAACACGGGCCCGCGCTACGGGACTTCATCGGAGGCGCCGCACCCGTACGGGACGAGGAGGCGGTGCCGTCACCGGAGCCGCCGGAGGGGGCCTTCGGTATCGGCTGAATGTCGGTGGGCGTGGGCGGTGGGCGGATCAGCCACCGGTGCTCTCCAACTCGCCCTTCACCGGGGCCTCCTGAGCCGGGTCCCGGGTGACCTTCGTTGTGCGCCGGGTGAGGTTCCGCACGTCCGGTACGCACAGGGCCGCCGCCGTCACCAGCACGACCAAGGCCGCGCAGCCCCACAGGGACGGGGCGCGGCCGAAAGTGTGTTCCGCCGGGCCCGCCAGGGCCATGGCGAGGGGGAGCATCGCGACCGAGCCGAACCAGTCGTACGCGGCGACACGGGAGAGCTTGTCCTCGGGGATCTCCTGATGCAGCGCGGTCATCCAGCTCACGCCGAACACCTCGATCGTCAGGCCCGTCACGAACATCACCGCGCAGAGCACGGCCACCGGTACCGGTACGGCGAGCGCGGCTGCGGGCAGGGCCAGGGGGAACACGCAGAGGGTGCCGGCGAGGAGCAGACGGCGTGGTTTCCAGCGCATCATCAGCGCGGCACCGGCGACCGTGCCGCCCCCGAACACGGCCAGCGCCAGCCCCCAGGGCCCCGCCCCGCCGAGGCTGTCGCGGGCCACGAGCGGGCCGTAGACCGACTGGGCGGCACCGATCACCGCGTTCGCGACGGCGAACTGGACGACGATCACCCACAGCCACGACCGTCCGGCGAACTCCCGCCAGCCCTCCCGCAGATCGGAGAGCATCCCGCCGCCCGGTTCGCGTGCCGGGATGTGACTCACGTCGAGGAAGGAGCGCATCGCCCCGGCGACCGCGAACGCCGCCGCGTCCACCGCGAGGACCCAGCCGGGCCCGAGTGCGGCGACCATCGCACCGCCGAGGGCCGCGCCGCCCATCGCCGCGCTCTGCATCGCGATCCGGAACACCGCGAAGGCACGGGCGGCCTGTTCGCCCTCGACCGAGGAGAGCAGCATGCCCTCGGCCGCCGGGCTGAAGAACGCGTGCGCGGTGCCGCCGAGCGCGGTCAGGAGCATCATCTGCCACAGTTGGGGCTCGCCGGCCAGGACGAGCACCGCGAACGCCGCCTGCGAGAGGCAGTTGAGGGCGTTGGCGGCGACCATCACATGGTGCCGGGGGAGCCGGTCGGCGACCGCGCCGCCGATCAGCAGGAACAGCACCAGCGGCAGGGTCCGTGCCGCCGCCACCAGCCCCACGTCACCGGCGTCGCCGCCCGCCTCCAGCACGGCGAACGCGGCGGCGACCAGCGCCCCGTTGCTGCCGAGGTTCGTCACGCCCGCCGCGGCGGTCAGCAGGACGTAGTTGCGGCCTGCCCAGGAGGGGCGCCGCGGGCGGATGGCGGGGGAGTCGGCGGAGGTCACCGGGCGACTATCGCGGCCCGCCGCCGACTTGCCAATCCGTTTTCCGACCCCTCGTGACCGGGACGGCCGGTTTCAGCCGGTCGTCGCCGCCCCAGCACCCGCCCCTCACGCCCCGGTGGGGTCCCCGTGCAGCCGTACCGTGCTCAGGATCTGCATGATCGTCTTTTCGGGGACCTCGCCGGTGACTCCCGTGGCGCCGTACAGGCTCCACGCCACGTAGTCGCCGGCCGAGTTCTTGAAGCCGAAGGTGACGGCCTTGCCGTCGCTCGCGCACTTGCCCGTCTTGGGCGTGTTCTTCGAGTGGGCCCGGGCGAGGCTCCCCGTGATGCCGGACTTCGTCGTGTACGGCGTCGCCTTCTCGTCGAAGACCAGGCTCTTCTTGTCCGGCTGTGTGTAGCCGCCGTAGACCCACCAGGGGACCTGGTTCAGCGCGACCTCGTCGGCGTTCTTCGCGCCGCTCGCGCCCTTGGTGCCCACGGCCGAGAGCGCGGTGTCCGACGTACGGCCGTCCTTGTCGTCGTCCGACACGCACCACTTCGGCTTGTAGTACGCGGGCGCCGACATGGTGATGAGCGGCTTGGCGCCGGCCTTGGCGTCGGTGTCCTCGAAGCCGATCAGCGTGCCCGGCGACTTCACCTCCCACTCCGCCGGTACGTCGAAGGCCGTGCCCCACTTCGGATTCACGACCACCTTCCAGCCGGCGACGGTCGGCTGCTCGGCCTGCGAGTCCCGCGGGTTGTCGTCCGGGGCCGTCGCGGAAGCGGACGCGGAGGCCGAGTCGCCGGGGTCCGTGGAGGCCGACACGGACGTCGAGGCGGGCGCCGACTGTCCGGACTGCTTGCCGTTGCCGCCCGAGTTCGCCGTCTCCTCCTTGTCACCGCCCAGGACGAGGAACCCGGTCACCCCGGCCGTGATCACGACGGCGGCGGCTGCGACGATCGCGGTGATCTTCGTCCGGTTCCCGCCGCCGTCTCCGCCCGACGGCGGCTGCGGAGTGCCCATCGGCGCCGGAGCGCCCCATCCGGGCTGGGGATAGGGATTGGGACCGGGATTGGGCTGCGGATACCCGGTCTGTTGGTATCCGGGCTGCTGGTACGGGTTCGGCTGCTGATAGCCCGGCTGCTGGTAGGGATTGTGCGGCGGGACCTGCGCGTGCTGCGGGCTGTGCGGGTCCTGCGGGTTCTGCTCGCCCCCGGGCGGCTGCTGTTCTGGCCACATGGCCGGTAACGATACGGGGATCGACCCGCCGCATCTGGTCAGAATTGGCTACCCATGGGTAACATGCGGTCATGAGCGCAGACCAGATGTCGATCGGCGAACTTCTCACCGCCACGGTGCCGATGGTTCGTACGCTGAACCTCGAATACCTGGAGACCACTCCGGAGAAGGCCGTCCTGGCTCTGCCCGACCAGGGCGAGTACCGCAACCATGTCGGCGGACCGCACGCCGGAGCCATGTTCACGCTCGGCGAGTCGGCCAGTGGCGCGATCGTGCTCGCCGCCTTCGGCGATCAGCTCTCCCGGGCCGTGCCGCTGCCCGTCACCGCCGAGATCGCGTTCAAGAAGATCGCGCTCGGCCCGGTCAAGGCCACCGCGACCCTCGGCCGCTCCGCCGCCGAGGTCGTCGCCGAACTCGACGAGGGCAAGCGCCCCGAGTTCCCGGTGACCGTCGCCATCCAGCGCGAGGACGGCGCCGTCACGGGCGAGATGACCGTCATCTGGACCCTCCGCCCGAACAGCTGACGGCCCCTCAGAAGCCGTTCGTGGGGCGGTCCTTGATACGATCGGCCGCTCATGGACGTCAGCCCGGAACCCGAGATGATCGCTGTCCCGCCGGGACGCGTGGCGCTGTCCGACCGGCGCACGCAGCGCAGTTGGCCGGTCGACCTTTCCCCTTACCGCCTCGCGGCCTGTCCGGTCACCCGGATCCAGTACGAGCGGATCGCCGGCCACCCGCCGAGCACCGCGCCGGGCGACGGGCTGCCTGTCGAGAGCGTCTCCTGGCTGGACGCGGTCCGGTTCTGCAACGCGCTTTCCCGGAGTGAGGGACTGGCCCCCGCGTATCGGCTGAGCGCCGCCGACGTCGCATGGGACACCTCGGCCGACGGGTATCGGCTGCCCACCGAGGCCGAGTGGGAACACGCCTGCCGGGCCGGTACGGACGGCGCCCGCTACGGCCCGCTCGACGACATCGCCTGGCATCGCGGCAACTCGGACGGGCGGCTCCGCGCGGTGGGGGGCCGACAGGCCAACGCGTGGGGTCTGTACGACATGCTGGGCAATGTGTGGGAGTGGTGCTGGGACCTCTACGACGCAGAGGTCTACGGCACCTACCGGGTGCTGCGCGGCGGCGGGTGGTTCGACGAGCACTGGAGCTGCCGGGCCTCGGTACGCCGCCGAAGCCACCCGACCTTCCGTGTCGACGACGTGGGCTTCCGCGTCGCACGGTCCGGCTGAGCCGGTCCCCGACCTCTCAGGCCGCGATCACACCCGCACGGTCGGCGTCCGTGGACGGCCCGCTCGCGCTGCCGAGGCCCGCCACGAACTCCTTGAGCCAGGACACGAATTCGGGACCCAGGTCCGGGCGGTCGCAGGCCAGGCGGACGACGGTGCGCAGGTAGTCCGCCTTGTCGCCGGTGTCGTATCGGAGGCCGTCGAAGACGACGCCGTGGACCGTGCCGCCCGTGGCCAACTCCTGTAGGGCGTCGGTCAGTTGGATCTCGCCGCCACGGCCCGGCGGGGTGCGCTCCAGGACTCCGAAGACGGCCGGGTCCAGGACATAGCGGCCGATGACGGCGTACCGGCTCGGCGCGTTCTCGTGCGACGGCTTCTCCACCAGGCCCGTGACGCGCACGACCCCGTCCTCGCCGGTCGGCTCCACGGCCGCGCAGCCGTAGAGGTGGATCTGCGCCGGGTCGACCTCCATCAGCGCGACCACGCTGCCGCCGTACCGGGCCTGAACGTCCAGCATCGAGGCGAGCAGGGTCTCGCGCGGGTCGATCAGGTCGTCGCCGAGGAGGACCGCGAAGGGCTGGTCGCCCACGTGGTTGCGGGCGCAGAGCACCGCGTGGCCGAGGCCCAGTGGATCGCCCTGCCGGATGTGGTGGATGTTCGCCAGGCGGGCCGGATCGCGTACCGCGTCCAGCCGTACGGTGTCGCCCTTCGCGGCCAGCGCCTGTTCGAGTTCCGCCGCGTTGTCGAAGTGGTCCTCGATGGCCCGCTTGTGGCGTCCGGTGACCATCAGGATGTCGTCCAGCCCGGCCGCGGCGGCCTCCTCGACGACGTACTGGATGGCGGGCTTGTCGACGACCGGCAGCATCTCCTTCGGCGTCGCCTTCGTCGCGGGGAGGAAGCGGGTGCCGAGACCGGCGGCCGGGACGACCGCCTTGCGGACGGTCCTGGGTGAGGTGTGGGGGACGATCATGCGGCTCATGCTGGCCCACCGGGATGAGAAACCCCCGAAGGAATGGTGGGCGCGGCCTGTGGGCCTGCCGTGAGTCGTTCACAGGTCGGCCTCGGTGACCTACATCGGTGACCTACACCCCTCGCCGGGCCGGAAGTTGAAGATTGTGTGTGCCATCGGGGTGCTCATGCACACAACTTGACTCCTGTCCGGGGTGCGATTTCGAAAGCCGGTGCGGATACCGGTGGTAACACATCTGAATTCGCTTCGTTTTGAACTTCGGTCACTCGAACTGCTTGTTTCCTGTGAGACGGGTGTGCGAGTGTGAGCCTCCTCGCGCGGGGGCAGAGGTCAGACCCCCTTTTCCCTCCGCTCGGGATTCCGTGCCGGTCGACCCGAAGTCCCACAGGTGACGAGTCGTAGGTACGCACCAATCAGGCACCTGCTTTCCGGTGGATGTGCAATTCGCTCGCGCCGTCCTGCGGCTTGGAAGGAATTGGTTCTGTGCAATCCCCTCACCCACCGCGCCCGCCCTACCCGCCTCGTCCTGGCGCGAGCCCGGGGGAATCCGACATGAACCTCGCCGCGCGACTGCGCGGACGGGCGGAGGGCGAGAGCGCGTACGCCGTCGCACTGCTGCTGGCACGGCACTGGCAGGCGGCATACGACTACGCGGCCATCTGCCTCGCGGCCGAGGGGGACCTCGCGACCATGGCGGCCACGTCGGCCTTTCACCGGGTGTTCGGGCGGCTGGAGCGCGGGGAGTCGAATCGGGCGCTGCGGCCCCAACTCCTCGTGGCAGTACGGGAAACGGTCCGGGAGTGGTCCGCCGAGGACGGAATTTCGGTGCTGCTTCCGGAACTCCGCAAACCCACCGGTGCGCGTGGTCTACGCGCGGCGAGGGCCCGGACATCCGAAAAGCGGCAACTGGCCGAGCGGTCATTCGGCATCCTGCCGAGAGCGGCCCAGTGCCTCCTCTGGCACACCGAGGTCGAGGCCGAGCCCATATCCGTACCGGCCGGTCTGCTGGGGGTCGACTCCGGAAGCGCTTCGACAGCGTTGGAGCAGGCACGTGAGCAATTCCGGATCGCTCTTGTACACGCTCATCGCGAACTCGCGCCGACCAAGGAATGCCGCTTCTACAACCGTCTCCTCGACGTCCCGATCCGACGCGGCGGCGCTCTGCTGCCCGATGTCGAACAGCATCTGCTGACGTGCCGTCACTGCCGGCACGCGGCCGAGCAACTCAGCCATTTCGACGGCGAACTCGGCACGCTGCTCGCCGAGGCGGTGCTCGGCTGGGGAGCCCGCCGCTATCTCGACTCCCGCCCGGGCCGCGGCGGCCCGGGCACCTTCCCCCGCAAGCAGACCGGCCGGGGCGGGCGTCCCGGCAGCGGTGGCCGCCATCGCCTCATGGCCCATCTCCCGCTGCCCGACGAGCGGTTCGGTCCCCCGAGGCGGCGCACGCGCGCCGTGGCCGTCGGGGTCGGTGTCCTGTCCTTCGCACTGCTCGCGACCGTGCTCACCGCCCGTGGCTGGTCGGACGAGAGCACCGTCCCGATGGCCACCTGGGGCGCGGCGAGCGGCTACTCGTCCGACCCGGGCTCCACGTCCCCGGGCTCCACCGCCCCGGGGCGGGACTCCCGGCCGCCGAGCGGTGACACGCCCTCGGCCACCGCCGCCGCCTACCCCGGCATGGCCGAACGCGGCAGGCTGCGCCACCTCGCGACGGGCCTGTGCCTGGACGTCCAGGGCGGCCGGGTCGTGGCCGGCGCCGGTACCCGGCTGGCCGTGTGCTCCTCCGCCGCGACCCAGCGGTGGTCGTACGAGTACGACGGCCTCCTGCGCAGCCTCGCCGACCCCAGCCTGTGCCTCGACTCGCACGCCCCCGACGGAGACGTCGTCCTCGCGGGTTGCGTCGGGTCCGACGCGGCGGAGGCCGACGAGGTCCGCTACGACCTCACCGTCCAGGGCGAACTGCTGCCCCGCTGGCGCGAGGAACTGGTCGTCGCGCCCGTCTCGCTCCGCGCCGGCGCGGACGTCGTGGTCAGAACGAGATCCGGGGCCGCGGGGGAGACCTGGACGCTCGCCTCCGAGCCGTCCACGCCCGACGACTCCACCGCCGGGACGGGTGACCGGCCGGGGAGCGGCGCGGCAAAGGACGACAAGGGGACGAAGGACGGGGAGTCCGAGCAGCGGGAGAAGGATCAGCAGGGGCCCAAGTCCGATGCCGGTGACGGGAGTTCGGTACCGGCCGGGTCGCCCGTGCCCACACCCGCACCCTCACCCGAGTCCACTTCTGACGAGCAGTTCGAGACTCGCTACGTCGTGGACGACTGCTGCGACGAGCCCGCGCCTGCGCCCGCCCCTGCCACGGCCGCGCCGCCGCAGCCGCTGGACGCGGTGGGCGCCGTGGAGCCGGTCATCGTCTCGGTCGTGCAGACGGTCGGGTCGGTCACAGGGGCTGTCGGGTCACTCCTGCGCCCAGGTGATTGACACGAGTCACTGTCGGTCCTGGTTTCCCCGGCGCGATCACCTTCCCCCACAGAAGGAGCGACGGCCGATGACCGACATCGATCACCGGGGTGAACAGGGCGTACGGGGTGCACGGGGTGAACAGGGTGGAGGCGGTCGCGCGCTGCGTCGGCTGGCGGTCGGGCTCCTGGCCGTCGTCGCCCTGTTCGTGGCCCCCGTTCCGGCGGCGCAGGCCGCGAGGGACGGGGCCCTCGTCCGTACCGACGCGGGCTGGGTACGGGGTGAAGTCACCGCCGAGGGACGGCAGTTCCTCGGCATCCCCTACGCCGAGCCGCCCGTCGGTGCCCTCCGCCGGCGGGCCCCGCGGAGGGTCGAGCCGTGGCAAGGGGTGCGTGCCGCAGGGGAGTTCGGCAACAGGTGCGTACAGACGTCGAGTTGGGACCCCGGCTACGAGCAGCCGAGTCACACCGAGGACTGTCTGGACCTCAATGTGTACGTCCCACCAGGCGCCGTACGCACTCCTGTGCTGGTCTGGCTGCACGGCGGCGGGCTCACCGCGGGCGCCGGCGAGGATGTCGTGCCGGACACCTTCGCCCGGCGTACCGGGGCGGTCGTCGTGACCGTCAACTACCGCCTCGGAGCGATGGGGTTCCTCGCCACGGGCGCCCTCGACGGCGAGGCGCGCGACGGGGTCTCCGGCAACTTCGGCATGCTCGACCAGCAGGCGGCCCTGCGCTGGGTACGGGCCAACATCGGCCGTTTCGGGGGCGATCCGGGCCGGGTGACCATCGCCGGCGAGTCGGCCGGCGGCCGTTCGGTGTGCACACAGCTGGCCTCGCCGACCTCAACGGGCCTGTACCGGGCGGGAATTGTGCAGAGCGGCGCGTACAACGACTGCGCGGCGCGTCCGCACACGTCGGCGACGGCACAGGGCGCGGCCTTCGCGGAGAAGCTGGGCTGCACCGGTGCCGACGCTGTCGGCTGCCTGCGGTCCAGGTCCGCCGCCGAGATCCTGGCCGCGCAGGGCGGCTTCGACTGGGCCCCGGTGACCGGCGGGGCCTTCCTGCCCGCGCCCTAGCTCGCTGTCGAACGCTTGCCCAGTGGTCCACCCTTCAGGGTGGAGGGGGTAGGGCATTTTCGCCATCGCGGCCTGGAGGGGTGCGGTGCCAGGGCTAGGATCGCCTTGTCGGACAACGGAGTTGTCCGGCCTACCGCCGGGCGGGCGTTCACGCAGACGAGGGCGTCAACCGCTGTCGGCGTGCCCCTCACCGAGCATCGCCCACGGCACCGCCCAAGGCGACGGACTGTTCGCCTGCCCCGCGCCGCGGCTCGATACGGTGCTGGCGAAGCGCGGTCCGGTCTGCACGTACGAGTTCGCCGACCGGACCTCGCCGCCCTTCGCCTCGCTACGGAACCCTGGGTACGGACTTCGACAGTCGCCGTTCGACGCCGATCGGCGGGTGCTGTCGCCGCAGATGGTCGAGTACCGGGGGCGGGAACGTCCTGAGTGCCGCTACTGGGCGGGAACACCAGTGCGACCTGTGGGACTCGGAGGCGGCCTCGGTGTCACCGTGACCCGGTAGGCTTCCCGCAGACTTACCCGGCGTACGGCGAGATCGGAAGGAAACCGGCGTTGCACGTGCAGGAATGGCTGGAGACGATCCCGGCGGTCAGTATCTACGCGCTGGTGGGACTGGTCATCGGGCTGGAGAGCCTGGGCATTCCGCTGCCGGGCGAGATCATCCTGGTCTCCGCCGCGCTGCTCGCCTCCCAGCACGGGGAGATCGACCCGTTCGTCCTCGGTGCGTGCGCGAGCGCCGGCGCGATCATCGGTGACTCGATCGGCTATGCCATCGGGCGCAAGGGTGGCCGGCCGTTGCTGGCCTGGCTCGGCGGGAAGTTCCCCAGGCACTTCGGCGAGGGGCACATCGCGACTGCGGAGCGGTCGTTCGAGAAGTGGGGCATGTGGGCCGTCTTCTTCGGCCGCTTCGTTGCCTTGCTGCGGATCTTTGCGGGGCCCCTCGCGGGGGTGCTGCGGATGCCGTACTGGAAGTTTCTGATCGCCAATGTGCTGGGTGGGATCGTTTGGGCGGGTGGGACGACTGCCGTCATCTACTACCTGGGGATCGTCGCCGAGTCGTGGCTGAAGCGGTTCTCTTGGCTGGGGCTGGTGTTGGCGGTGTTGTTCGGGCTTACGTCGATGCTGGTGCTGAAGCGCAAGGCCAAGAAGGCGCAGGAGGTTGTGCGGGACGTTGAGACCGTGGGGGCTTCTGAGTGACTTCGGGCGCGGGGCCGTTGTGGCTTGTCGCGCAGTTCCCCGCGCCCCTGGGGTGGCCGGTCTAGCCGTGGATTTCTTTGTGGGCCTTGGCCAGCTGTGCGTAATGCGTGCCGTTCAAGGTGACTCCCTGTTGCTCCTCGTCCGTCAGGTTTCTGCGGACCTTTGCCGGTACGCCTGCTACGAGTGAACCTGGCGGGATCTGCATGCCCTGTGGGACCAGGGCCTGGGCTGCTACCAGGGAGCCTGTGCCGATTACCGCGCCGTTGAGGACTGTTGCGCCCATGCCGATGAGGCAGTCGTCCTCGACCGTTGCGCCGTGGACGACCGCGTTGTGGCCTACGGAGACGCGTTCGCCGATCGTGACCGGGAAGCCCGGGTCGGCGTGCAGGGTGCAGTTGTCCTGGATGTTGCTGTCGGCGCCGACCGAGATTCGCTCGACGTCGCCGCGCAGGACCGCGCCGTACCAGACGCTCGCGCCCGCCTCCAGAGTCACGTCTCCGATCACCGTGGACGTGGGTGCCACGAAGGCTTCTTCGTCCACTTTCGGTTCCCTGTCACCGATGCCGGTGATCAACGCCCTGTGCGCCATCTCGCCTCCTGGTCCTGGATTACCCCAGACCGTACGCCACCTCCGTGGGGTGAAGATCACAGGTCCTGCGCATGCTGGGGCCTGCCCGCCGTGAGTACGGTGAGCGGGTGTCCAAGCCCAAGAACACGTTCTCGTCATGGCGGCGTCGGCTGGCCCAGCGCGCGGTGCACGCGGGCTGGGCCTGGGTGCAGCGCACGGGTTCCGTGACCGCCGAGAACCCCGGGCGGCTGGCCTTCCGGGCGATGGGAACAGGTACCAGGCTCGCCTTCCCGCTGGGCACGGTCTTCGGCGAACCCTGGATCGAGCTGGGCTCGCACTGCATCGTCGGCGAGCAGGTGACCCTGACGGCCGGGCTGATGCCCGACCTCGACATGGGCCCGGACGCGATCCTGCGCATCGGCGACGGAGTCGTCCTCGGCCGGGGCAGCCATGTCATCGCCGACACGACGGTCACCATCGGCAGCGACTGCTACTTCGGGCCGTACGTCTATGTGACGTCCACCAATCATTCGTACGACGATCCGCACGAGCCCATCGGCAAGCAGTGGCCGCGTATGGAGCCGGTGGAGATCGGTCCGGGCTGCTGGATCGGCACCGGTGCGGTGATTCTGCCGGGGGCGCGGATCGGGCGGAATGTGGTGGTCGCGGCGGGTGCGGTGGTGCGCGGGACGGTGCCGGACCACGCCGTGGTGGCGGGGGCTCCGGCCAAGGTCGTGCGCCGGTGGACGCCGGACGGTGGATGGCGGCCACCGTTGCGGACTCCGGCGCCGATTCCGATCCCTGACGGGATCACTCCGGAGCAGTTGCGGGCGTTGGCGGAGTTGGATGCGGGGGCTGCGGCGCGGCTTGCGGAGCTGGATGCCGGGGAGTACTGACGCTGTGGGTTCGGTGTGAAGTTGCGGGTGCGTCGTGGCTGGTCGCGCAGTTCCCCGCGCCCCTGGAGAGGCGCCCCTTCGGGGCTGCCTCTCCAGGGGCGCCCGTTCAGCCCGTTGCCAGTAGGAGTGTGCCTACCAGGGCCAGGCCCGCGCCCGCCGCTTGCACCGCGCGTAGGCGTTCGCTGAGGAAACCGCGTGCCGCCAGGGCCGTGACCACCGGGTAGAGGGACGCGAGTACGGCGGCCACGGTGACCGGGCCGTGCTGGGCCGCGATCGAGTAGGTGCCGTTGGCGGCGACGTCGGCGAGGCCGACGAAGGCGAGCGCCGGAAGGGACTGCCAGGGGAAGCCGCCCGCCGGGAGGGCCGCGCCGCCCCGGCGGACCGAGACGTACAGCGCGGCGCCGCCGACGGCGACGTTCGTCACGCGCTGGACGAAGAGCGCGAGGAACAGGCCGGTGAGGGTGGTCGACGCCTCCGCGATCAGGGCGAACACCGTGCCGAAGCCGAACGCCGCGAGCAGGGTGAGGAGGATCGCCTGCCGCTGCACGGGCGCGCCCCTGAGCTGCGGTCCGCCCGCGAGGACGACCCCGACGACGGCGACCGCGATCCCCGCGAACTGGATCAGCCCGGGACGCTCGCCGAGGAAGAGCCCGACGCTGATGGGGACGGCGACGCCGAGGGAGCCGAGCGGGGAGACGACCCCCATCGGGCCCAGGGCGAGCGCCTTGTAGAAGGAGAGCAGGGCCACCGGTCCGGCGAGGCCCGCGGCGAACGCGAACCACAGCCGTGGACCGGCCTCGCTCCAGCCGCCCGTCAGGACCACGATCGCGCCGAGGACGACCGCCGCGATCGACTGCGAGACCACGACCACCGTCAACGCGGACATGCGTCGGGTCAGCAGTCCGCCGCCGAAGTCGGCCAGCCCCCAGAGGAGGCTGGTGGCCAGGGCGAAGAATGCGGTCATCGGGACGCCTCGCAGTACAGTGGAGTGAACGATTCGGTTCACCACACCGTAGTGCAGTGAAGTGAACTCTGTCATTCAGAATTTTGTACCAGTAGTCTCGTGTTCAGTCTTGTGCTCGGAATCTTGTCCTCAGGGTGGAACGTTGTCGGATCTCGACCTGCTGACCCAGTCGCTGGCGCGCAGCGTGAAGCGCTGGCGCGCCGAGCGCGGCTTCACCCTGGAGACGCTCGCCGCCCGGGCCGGGGTCAGCCGCGGGATGCTCATCCAGATCGAGCAGGCCCGCACCAACCCCAGCCTCGGCACGGTCGTGAAGATCGGCGACGCCCTCGGCGTCAGCATCACCACCCTGCTCGACTACGAACAGGGGCCGAAGGTCCGCATCGTCCCTGCCGACCAGGCCGTACGGCTGTGGCACACCGACGCCGGCAGCTACAACCGGCTGCTCGCGGGCGCCGAGGCGCCGGGCCCGCTGGAGCTGTGGGACTGGCGGCTCATGCCCGGCGAGAGCAGTCCGTCCGACCCGCACCCCGCGGGCACGGTCGAGCTGCTCCATGTCACGGCGGGCGAACTGACGCTCACGGTTGACGGCGTCGAGCACCGGGTCCCGGCGGGCGCGACCGCCACCTTCGAGGCCAACGTGCCTCATACGTACGGCAACGACGGCGACGTACCGATGGAGATGATGATGTCGGTGTCGGTCCCGCCGGTGAGCTGAGGCGCCCGGCCGGGTGGCCTTCCGCGGCTGTTAGCGTGCCGTCATGCGTGCACCCATCGGAGACTTCGCCACGGCCATCCCCGCTCCCGACTGCCTCGACGAACTCGTCGGTCCGGTCGCCGGCGCCGTACACCGGTGGACCGGTAGCGTGCCCGCCGACCAGATCCTGTACGTCGACACCGACCCGAAGTGGGCCGACACCGCCGTCTTCCTGGAGCACTACGGGCCGGAGCTGCTCGAACAGTCGGCGAACTGTGTGGTCGTGGCCGGGAAGCGCGGCGGCGAGACCACCCTCGCCGCGTGTCTCGTCCTCTCCGCCACCCGGGTCGATGTGAACGGGGTGGTGCGTCGCCAACTCGGCGCCCGCAAGGCCTCGTTCGCGCCGATGGACACGGCCGTCGGGGAGAGCGGGATGGAGTACGGGGGCATCACGCCCATCGGACTCCCGGAATCCTGGCCCCTGTTGGTCGACTCGGCCGTCGTCGACCTTCCCTGGGTGCTCGTCGGGAGTGGTCGTCGGCGCGGCAAGCTGCTGGTGCCGGGGAAGGCGTTCGCCGGGCTGCCGGGTGCGGTGGTGCTGGAGGGGCTGGGCGTCAACTGACCTCAGGGGGCCGTCTGGTGAGCCGGTGTCAGTGGTCGGTCAGTGGTCGGCGTCCCTGCCGATGTACACGTCGGCGAACGCGGCTGCCGCCGCAGGGGAGTTGAGGATGCGGCGGAGGCGGGCCAGGGTCGTGCCTGAGCGGAACGGGTCGCCCGACGACGCCCCGTGGTAGATGTCCGACAGCCACAGGGAGAACTCCTGGTACTGCCAGACGCGGCGTAGACACGCGTCCGAGTAGCCGTTCAGGCCGTCGGGGTCGCCCTTCGTGAGGTAGTCGACGAGTCCGTCGCCGAGCAGGAAGGCGTCGTGCAGGGCGAGGTTCATGCCCTTGGCGGCGATGGGCGCGGTGAGATGGGCCGCGTCGCCGGCCAGGAACAGCCGCCCGAACTGCATGGGTTCCACCACGTAGTTGTGCATGTCGAGCACGCGCTTCTCGATCAGGCGGCCCTCGTTGAGCGGGGGCGCCCCCAACGCGCTCAGCCGTTCGCGGAGTTCGGCCCAGACGCGGTCGTCCGGCCAGTTCTCCGGGTCGTCGCCGGGCGGGCACTCCAGGTAGTAGCGGGTGACCTCGGAGCCACGGGCCATGTGCCCGGCGAAGCCGTTCGGGTGGATGCCGAACATCACGCAGTCGTTGGACGGCGGCGCCTCGGCGAGGAGGGCCAGCCAGCCGATGCCGTAGTCGTGGCGCGCGACGCGGGCGTGCGCCGCTGGAATCGCCGTACGGGTCACACCACGCGCCCCGTCGCAACCGGCGATGAACTCGCCCTGTACGTACTCCCGTTGGCCCGTCTCGGCCGAGACGTACGACACCGAGGGCAGGTCGGTGTCGAGGTCGTGCACGAGGACGTCCTTGGCGCTGAACCGGATGTCCCCGCCGCGTACGTCCGCGTACTCGCGCACCAGGTCCGTCACCAACAGCGGCTGGGGATAGGCGAAGTGGCGATGGCCCGACAGTTCGGCGTACTCGAAGCGATGGCGTCGGCCGCCGAACCGGAACTCGCACTTCGTGTGCGTACCGGCCCGCTCCAGCAACGTGTCGGCCAGGCCCCGCTGTTGGAGCGCGCGGACCGCCCACTCCTCGATGAACCCGGCCCGGGGGTGCTGCTCGATGAACGCCCGGCTCTCCGTCTCCAGCACCACACAGTCGATACCGGCGGCCCGCAGGATGTTCCCGACGGTGAGCCCGGCGGGTCCGGCGCCCACGATCACGACCGGAAAGCGTTGCGCGGACGGGGAGTTGGGCGTGGGGCCGGGGGGAGGTGAGGCGAAGGTCACTCCGTCATTATGTCGACCGCTTGCCTTGGTTGGGTAACCCGCACTTTTCGTTATCGGTGGTCCTGGGGCGCGTCTCCTCTCCGTACGCGCCTCACCCCCCTCCAAATCAAGGACCGCAGCTTTGAACACACAGATCAGCCGTCGCGGCATGCTGAAGTTCACCGGCGTGACGGCGGGCGCCGTCGCCCTCGGTACGACCGTCGCCGCCCCGCAGGCCACGGCGGCCGGCGCGAGCCTCGTACACCCGGGTCTGCTGCACACACGTACGGATCTGGACCGGATGGCGAAGAAGGTGAAGGCCGGGGCGGCGCCGTACACGGCGGGCTTCGCGCGGCTGACCGCCAACCGGCATGCGCAGAGCGGCTGGACGGCCAATCCGCAGGCCACGGTCTACCGGGGCTCGGGCTCGCCGCAGAACTACGCGATCCTCTACAACGACATCCACGCCGCCTACCAGAACGCCCTGCGCTGGCATGTCACCGGTGAGAGCGCGTACGGGGACACCGCCGTCGCGATCCTGAACGCCTGGTCGGCGAAGCTGACCTCGCTGCAGGGTTCCGCCGACCGGTTCCTCGCGGCGGGCCTGTACGGCTACCAGTTCGCCAACGCGGCCGAACTCGTCCGCGAGCACGCCGACTTCGACCTCGCGCGCTTCCAGAAGATGATGCTCGACGTCTTCTATCCGCTCAGCGAGGACTTCCTGGCGGACCACAACGACGCCGTCGTCACCAACTACTGGGCCAACTGGGACCTCACGGCCATCGCCTGCGTCCTGGCCGTCGGCATCCTCTGCGACGACCGCGCGAAGATCGACCGGGCCGTCGAGTACTTCAAGCACGGCGCCGGGATGGGCTCGGTCAAGAACGCCATGCCCGTCGTGTACGAGGATGAGGGCCTCGCCGAGTGGGTCGAGGCGGGCCGCGACCAGGGCCACGCGCTGCTCGGCGTCGGCCTGATGGGCACGATCTGCGAGATGGCCTGGAACCAGGGCATCGACCTGTACGGCTACGACGACAGCCGGTTCCTCAAGGGCGCCCAGTACGTGGCCAAGTGGAGCATGGGCGCCGAGGTGCCGTACACGGCGAACACCCGCAGGAAGGGTGCGGTCAACGGCTGGTCGGGCAGCGAGACCGCGACCGCTGCCGCCGCCGTGGACCCGGCGATGACCCGCCCGATCTGGGCCATGATCGCCAACCACTACACCAAGCGGCGGGGCCTGTCCGCGACCTATCTGACCCGTATCGCCGCCCAGGCGTCCCCCGAGGGCGGCGGCGGTGACTACGGCCCGAACAGTGGCGGATTCGACCAACTGGGCTTCGGGACACTGGCGTTCAGTCGGGATCGGGCGAGTGCGAGTGCGAGTGCGGGGGCGAGCGCAAGTCCGAGTCCTGCTGCCAGTGGCAGTGCCAGTGCGGTTGCGAGTGGTGGTGCGAGTGTGAGTTCGAGTGCCAGTCCGGTTGGGGGTGTGACTCCTCAGGGTGGCAAGGGTGATGATCTCGCCGCGACCGGGACGACGGATGTCGTCGCCTGGACCGCCGCGACCGGTGTCACCGCGCTCGCGGGCGGACTTCTGCTGCTGCGCAGGCGCAATCGATCCGGCGGCACTGCACAGTAAGGGCGCCGAAAAGTCGAACTTTGGTCAACTCGTAGAGGAATTTGGAGTGATTGAGAGGGATTTCTGCTCTGTCCCTCGGTATCCGCATGATCGCTGTCCGTTATTTGGAACTTCCTTGTCCATTTAGAGGACATGTGATGGCCCGGTCTTTACCGCGGCTCCGTGAAAGTGACAACCATTCCTGCCCCCAACAGGAGTCCCTCGAACAGGAGTTGTGATGAAGCATCACCTGCGCGGCCGTGCCGCGATAGCCACCGCCGCAGCGCTCGTTGCTGCGGGCACCATCACGGCCGGCGTCAGTGCCGCGTCGCCCGAGCACCAGGCGTCCAAGCCGAAGCACGCGCTGCCGAGCAAGGCGGAGATCGCTGGTCTCTTCGACCACTGGAACGCCGCGCTCCAGACCGGTGACCCGGAGAAGGTCACCGCTCTCTACGCGCCGAACGCCGTGCTCCTGCCGACGCTCTCGCCGAAGATCCGCACCACGCACGCCGAGATCGCGGACTACTTCGTGAGTTTCCTGAAGAAGAAGCCCGTGGGCGAGAAGCTCGAGACGATCGTCAACATCCTCGACGACAACTCGGCGATCGACACCGGGCTCTACGAGTTCCACGTCACCGACCCGACGACCGGTGCGAAGTCGACGGTCGAGGCTCGCTACACGTACGAGTACGAGAAGATCGGCGGCAAGTGGCTCATCCAGAACCACCACTCGTCGGTTCTGCCCGCGGAGTGAATCTCGGGGAGTGAACTCGTGGGGTGAACTGGCCCCAGTGTCACCTGAGCCCGGCCCACCGGTCCTGCCGGTCGGCCGGGCTCGTGCGTCAGCCGAGGCGGGGGATCTCGATGGCGGGGCAGCGGTCCATCACCATGTCGAGCCCGGCGGCACGGGTACGGTCGTACGCCGCCTCGTCGATCACGCCGAGCTGGAACCAGACGGCCTTGGCGCCGATGGCGGCGGCCTCGTCGGCGACCGGACCGGCGAGGTCGCTGTTCACGAACACATCGACGACGTCGATGTCGATGTCGGAGGGGATGTCGGCCAGCGAGGCGTAGCCCTGCTCGCCGTGGACCGTCTCGGCCTTCGGGTGGACGGGGATGATGCGCTTGCCGTAGCGCTGGAGGACCCTGGCCACGCCGTACGCGGCCCGCTGCTCGTTCGACGACAGGCCCACGATCGCCCAGGTGTCGCCCGCCTCGGTCAGGATCTTGCGGATGGTCGCTGGGTCGCCGTACACGCCCGGCCTCCTTGGGGTTCGTACAGCGGGGTTCGTGCAACGGGATTCGTTCAGCCGCTGTTGTGCGCGACAACAGTGGTCGGCCTGCGATGATTCCCCGCGTTGCCGCCGGGGCGGGGTGTCCGGGGCTCGGCCGATGCATGATGTGCGGTGTGGTTGCTGACACGGGACGGCGGGAGAGTGTGGCGGGCGGAGCGGCGGGGGTGAGCCGTACGGGTCGGCCCCGGGTGACCTCGCGGGCCGCGCTCGAACAGCTGGGCTTCGAACTGTTCGCCCGGCAGGGGTTCGACGCCACGACCGTCGATGACATCGCGGCTGCCGCCGGCATCGGCCGACGTACCTTCTTCCGCTACTTCGCGTCCAAGAACGACCTCGTGTGGGGCGACTTCGAGGATCAGCTGCTGAGGTTCGAGCAGTTGCTGGCGGGGACCGATCCGGGCGCTCCGCTGATGGACGCGTTGCGTGGTGCAGTGGTCGAGTTCAATCGCTTCGATCCGGCGGTGGTGCCGTGGCATCGGCAGCGGATGACGTTGATCCTGCGGGTGCCGACGCTTCAGGCGGACTCGACCGTGCGGTATACGACGTGGCGGGCGCATGTCACTGCGTTTGCGGCTCGGCGGATGGGGCTGCCGGTGTCCGATCTGCTGCCTCGGCTGTTGGGGCATGCGGCGTTGGCTGCGTGTATTGCTGCGTATGAGCACTGGCTGAGTGATGAGGAGGCGAGTTTGGGGGCGTTGTTGGATCAGGCGATGCGGCAGCTTGCGGTGGGGTTTGAGGGGGCTGTCGGGAGGGGGTGAGGGGGGCGGTTGGTGGTTGGGTGCGGCGCCGTTGTGGCTGGTCGCGCAGTTCCCCGCGCCCCTAAAAGATCCGGCCGTCCCGAGTCGTTTGGCTGCGGGGCGGTGGGGGCTGGTCGCGCAGTTCCTCGCGCCCCTAAAAGCGAAAGACCTGGCCCTGCGGGCCTGAAAAGCATGGGGCGCAGCCCCTGCTTTTCAGGGGCGCGGGGAACTGCGCGACCAGCCCCCACCGGGCCCGCGTCCGACAACGAACCGCCCAACCAACGGAGTTCACCGCATCGCGGCTGCGATCAGTTCGCCTATGAGGACCGCGGTCGCCGCCGGGCCGCGCAGGGGAGCTGACGGCAGGATCGATGTGTCCGCGACCCGTAGGGCGCGTACGCCGTGGACCCTGCCGTGGGGGTCGACCGCGGGGCCCATCGGGACCGTCGCGCAGGTGTGGTGGGACGTGCCCAGGTGGGTGTGGATCCAGGTGTCGAGTGAGCGGTCGTCGTCCAGCGTCTCGGGGAGCGACTCGATCAGTCCTGCGGACACCTTGTCGAAGGCGGGGGTGGTGAGCAGCGCGGCGGTCGTGCGGATCGCCTCGCGCATTCGGCGGCTGTCCTCGGGGGTTCGTAGGTAGTTGTAGTCGAGGCGCGGAGGTACGGCCGGGTCGGTGGACCGGGTGCGCATGCGGCCCCCGAGGGTGGGGGACTGGACCGACACCAGGAATGCGAGGGGGGCGAGCGGCTCGCCCGGGACGGTCACCGTGCCGCCGGTCAGGCCGGGGAGGGGGACTAGCGACTGAAGGATCTCCAGGTCGCCGTCCGGGTGGGCGCCGTCCGACGACGGCAGGTGCAGGGCGCCGCCGAGCCAGGAGTCGGCCGGTTCGGGGAGGGGCGAGCGGGGCGTCCACTCCAGGACGACCTGGGGGTGATCGCCGAACCGGACCCCGACGGCGGGTGCGTCCCTGATGACCGGGATGCCGAGGCGGTCGAGGTCGTCGCGCGGTCCGATGCCCGAGAGGTGCAGCAGCTGCGGGGAGCGCAACGCCCCGGCGCACAGGACGACTTCGCCGCAGTTCACGGTCTCGCGGTGTCCGTCGCGCTCGACGATCACGCCGGTCGCCCTGCCGTGCTCCACGATGATCCGGTGGACCGTACTGCCGCCCCTCACCGTCAAGTTGGGCCGGTCCAGCGCCGGCAGCAGATAGCTGACGCCGGTGTTGAGGCGTACTCCGTCGACCGTGTTGCAGGGGACCGGGCCGAACCCCGGTGCTTGCTGGGCGTTCTTGTCGGGCTCCGGGGGGAAGCCCAGGTGGTGGGCCGCCTCCCGGAACGCGACGGCGGCGGGGTGCCGTAGATCCGTACGCCGGACCCGGATCGGGCCGCCCGCCCCGTGCAGCTCGTCGGCGCCGTGGTCGAGGTCGGTCTCCAGAGCCTGGAGGAAGGGCAGTACGCCGTCGTACGACCAGGCCGCGCCGCCCGCCGCCGACCACCGGTCGAAGTCCTCGCGCCGGGCCCGGACGAAGTACCCGCCGTTGACGGTGGTGGAGCCGCCTAGGAAGCGGCCCCGGACGACCGTGTACGGCCGGTGGGGTGTGAGGTGCGCGGGGTACGGCTGGACCGCGGGGTTTCCGGGCTGGGCGCCGGGCACGAGCCGGGCGTCCAGGAACTCCGGTGGGAACGACGAGAGTTGCTGTGGCACGGGGCCGGACTCCAGTACCAGCACGGTCCGTTCGGGGTCCTCGGTGAGTCGGGCCGCGAGTGCCGCGCCGCTGCCGCCGGCCCCTATCACGATGACATCGGGGTGCAGTCGTACGGCCTCTTCACTTTCGGCACTTGGTGCCATTAGTCTCCAGGGGTCCGATGGGAGCGTTGCCAAGGAGAGTCGCATGAGCCAGCTTCACGCCACCTCGCCCGTCCCGGCCACCGAGATCCAGGACGAGGAGAACGCGGACGAACAGTCACTGATCGAGGCGGACGACCTGATCGAAGAGGTCTCCATCGACGGCATGTGCGGCGTCTACTAGGCCCCGCCATGACCACGACGGACTCCGCGACGACCGCCATGGACCTCGACCGTGCCTGGGACCTGCATCCGCAGGTCTCCGTGCGCCCCGAACCCTTCGGTGCGCTGCTCTACCACTTCGGCACCCGCAAGCTCTCGTTCCTCAAGGACCGCAGGCTGCTGGCCGTGGTGCAGGCCCTCGCCCACGCGCCCACGGCCCGCGCCGCCTGTCTGGCCGCGGGCCTCGGTGAGAACGAACTCCCGCGCTACGGGCGGGCGTTGGCCGTTCTCGTCCAGTCATCGATGGTCGTCGGAAGGACCCCATGACCGCGCCCACGGCACCGCCGCTGGTCGACCTGTTCGAGCACGGGCTCGACGCGCCGATCTGCCTCACCTGGGAGCTGACCTACGCCTGCAACCTGGCCTGCGCCCACTGTCTGTCCAGCTCCGGCCGGCGCGACCCGCGTGAGCTGAGCACGGCCGAGGCCAAGGCCGTCATCGACGAACTGGAGGCCATGCAGGTCTTCTACGTCAACATCGGCGGCGGCGAACCGACCGTCCGCGCCGACTTCTGGGAACTCCTGGACTACGCCACGGCGCACCACGTGGGCGTGAAGTTCTCCACCAACGGCGTCCGCATCACCCCCGACGCCGCCGCGCGCCTCGCCAGCAACGACTACGTCGACGTCCAGATCTCCCTCGACGGCGCGACCGCCGACGTCAACGACGCGGTACGCGGGGCCGGTTCGTACGCGACGGCCCTGCGTGCGCTGGAGAATCTCGCCGCCGCCGGAATGCGCAACTTCAAGATCTCCGTGGTCTGCACCCGGCACAACATCCCGCAGCTGGACGACTTCAAGGCCCTCGCCGACCGCTTCGGCGCCCAACTGCGTCTGACCCGGCTGCGGCCCTCCGGACGCGGCGCCGACGTCTGGGACGAGCTGCATCCGACGGCCGCGCAGCAACGCGAGCTGTACGACTGGCTGTTGGCCCACGGCGAGAACGTGCTGACCGGGGACTCCTTCTTCCATCTCTCCGCGTACGGCGAGGCGTTGCCCGGTCTCAACCTGTGCGGTGCCGGACGCGTCGTCTGTCTGATCGACCCCGTCGGTGACGTGTACGCCTGCCCGTTCGCCATCCACGACGAGTTCCTCGCGGGCAACGTCCGTACGCCGGGGGGCTTTTCGGGAGTCTGGCGCGACTCCGAGCTGTTCCGGCGGCTGCGGACCCCGCAGCACGGCGGGGCCTGTGCCTCCTGCGCGTTCTACGACACCTGCAAGGGTGGCTGCATGGCCGCCAAGTTCTTCACCGGGCTGCCGCTGGACGGGCCCGACCCCGAGTGCGTCCAGGGATACGGCGAGCAACTGCTGGCCCGGCGTGGTGACGGGACTCGGGTGCCCAAGCCGTCCGGGGACCATTCCCGCAGGAGCAGGACGACGGTGGACCTCGTCCTCACCCGTCGAGAAGCAGTCGAGCAACGGGTGAGGCCTCCCGTCAGCGACTGCGCCGAACACCCGCTCGCCGGGCTGGACCTGACGCCCACCGGAAAGGACACGGCACATGCCTAGGAACCCCTGGTTCGAGACGGTCGCCGAGGCGCAGCGCCGGGCCAGGAAGCGGCTGCCGAGGTCGGTCTACGGCGCGCTCGTGGCGGGCTCCGAGCGCGGTCGTACCATCGACGCCAACCTCGCGGCCTTCGCCGAACTGGGCCTCGCCCCACGGGTCGTCGGCCACCACGCCGAGCGCGACCTGTCGACGACCGTTCTGGGCGTGCCCACCGCGCTGCCCGTGCTCATCTCGCCGACCGGGGTGCAGGCGGTGCACCCGGACGGGGAGGTGGCCGTCGCCCGGGCCGCCGCGAACCGGGGCGTCATCATGAGTCTCAGCTCGTTCGCGAGCAAGCCGGTGGAGGAGGTCTCCGACGCCCAGCCGGACCTCTTCTACCAGCTGTACTGGAGCGGCACCCGCGACACGATGGTCCAGCGGATGGACCGGGCCAGGGCGGCCGGCGCCAAGGCCCTCATCGTCACCCTGGACTGGTCGTTCTCCCACGGCCGCGACTGGGGGAGCCCTTCCATACCGGAGAAGCTCGACCTCCGGACCGCCCTGCGGTTCGCCCCCGATGTGCTGCCCCGGCCCGGGTGGCTCTGGCAGTACGCCCGGTCCGGCAGCCTCCCCGACCTCAGCGTGCCCAACCTGCGGGCCCCTGGCGGTCAGTCGCCCACCTTCTTCGGCGCCTACGGCGAGTGGATGCAGACCGCGCCGCCGACCTGGGACGACGTCAAGTGGCTGCGCGCCGAGTGGGGCGGCCCCTTCCTGCTCAAGGGTGTGACCAGGGTCGACGACGCCAG
Source organism: Streptomyces sp. NPDC000878 (assembly GCF_053599695.1). Lineage (NCBI taxonomy): Bacteria > Bacillati > Actinomycetota > Actinomycetes > Kitasatosporales > Streptomycetaceae > Streptomyces > Streptomyces sp. NPDC000878. The sequence goes on from NZ_JBSFMT010000038.1 coordinate 25,976, forward strand.
ACGGGCGGTCGACGCCGGGGTGACGGCCCTGTCCGTGTCCAACCACGGTGGGAACAACCTGGACACCACCCCGGCCACGATCCGCGTGCTCCCCTCCGTCGCGGAGGCGGTAGGCGACCAGGTCGAAGTCCTCCTGGACGGCGGCGTCCGACGCGGCAGCGACGTCGCGAAGGCCCTCGCCCTCGGCGCTCGTGCGGTGCTCATCGGCCGCGCTTACCTGTGGGGCCTGGCCGCCAACGGACAGGCCGGCGTGGAGAACGTGCTCGACATCCTGCGCGGCGGCCTCGACTCGGCCGTACTGGGCCTCGGCCACTCCTCCGTCCACGAACTGTCGCCCGAGGACCTGGTGATACCGCCCGGCTTCCCGCTGACCCTGGGCGGCGGGGACGTACCGGCCGCCCCGGCTGCCCCGGTCGTCTGACCATGGCGCCGCACGTCCTGGCCGACGCCGTCTGGCCCGCCGTACCGTCCGGCGCGCTGGTCCTCGTCCCCGTCGGGTCCACCGAGCAGCACGGCCCGCATCTGCCGCTCGACACCGACACCGTCGTCGCGCGTGCCGTCGTACAGCGCACGGCGGATGCCCTGCCCGAGTCCTGGGTGGCACCGCCGATCGCCTACGGCGCCAGCGGCGAGCACGCGCACTTCCCGGGCACCGTCTCGATCGGGCACGAGGCGCTGCGCGCGGTGGTTGTGGAACTGACCCGCTCCCTCTCCCTGTGGGCGGGCCGCATCGTGTTCGTCAACGGCCACGGCGGCAACACCGCCACTCTCGACACGGCCCTCGGTCAACTCCGTGCCGAGGGCCACGACATCGCCTGGACCGCCTGCGAGACACCCGGCGGCGACGCCCACGCCGGCCGCACAGAGACCTCCCTGATGCTGCACCTGGCTCCGGAGCACGTACGGCTCGACGCCGCCGTCGCCGGTGACACGCGCCCCCTGCCCGACCTCCTCCCGGACCTCATGGCCCACGGAGTCCGCGCACTCTCGCCCTCCGGCGTCCTCGGCGATCCGGCAGGAGCCTCGGCGGAGGAGGGCCGTCAGACGATGGACGCGATGGTGTTGGCCACCGTCCGGCGGATCAGCGCGTGGACGGTTGACGGCCAGGGGCGCCTTGCCGATCCTGCCCGGCGGTCCGGGATGGTGCGCCGATGAGGCTTCCCTTCGGCAGCGGGTCTCCGGCGGCGAGGTGCGTGAGGGTGTTGTCGGACGTGGGCCGGTGGATCGTCGGTGGCCGTGGTCGGCGTACGGGCCCGGCCCGGCAATCCGGGGCCGTACGCCGATGACGCTTCCCGTCGGTGCAGGCGTCGTCGTTGCGTTCGACCGGCACACCCGGGTCGTCGACGGAGGCCGTGCCCTCGTCGGTGGGTTTCCGACCCGGCTGCTGCGGTTGACGCCCCGCGCCCGCAAGCTCCTTGTCGGGCGGACGGTTCCCGTGCGGGACGCGGCGAGTGCGCTTCTCGCGGACCGGTTGGTCGACTGCGGTATGGCCCATCCCGTCGTCCGATCGCTTCCCGTACCGCCCGATTCCCGGTACACGGTCGTGATCCCGGTCCGTGACCGTCCGCGTCAACTGGAGCGGCTGCTGGGCAGTGTTGGCGTCGGCCATCCCGTGATCGTGGTCGACGACGCCTCGCGGCAGCCGGCGTCCGTGGCGGCCGTCGCCGCCCGGTACGGGGCCCGGCTGGTCGTCCTGGACACGAACGTCGGACCCGCCGGTGCGCGCAACGCCGGGCTCCGACTCGTGAACACCCCGTACGTGGTCTTCGCCGACTCCGACATCGTGCTGGACCCCGACACGGTGCCGACCCTGCTCCGGCACTTCGCCGACCCCAGGGTCGCCATGGCCGTACCCCGCATCACCGGGCTGACCGGCGCCGCCACGACCTGGATCGAGCGGTACGAGAACACCCGGTCCTCCCTCGATCTCGGTGCCCACCCGGCCCCGGTGCGCCCCGGTACGCCCGTCTCCTGGGCGCCGACTGCCTGTGCGGTGGCCCGAGTTGACGCCCTGCGGGACGTGGGCGGGTTCGACGAGGGCATGCGGGTCGGGGAGGACGTCGACCTGTGCTGGCGGCTGGTCGGGGCGGGGCTGCGGGTGCGGTACGAGCCCGCCGTCCGGGCTTCGCACGAGCACCGGGCGCGGCTGGGGGACTGGTTCGTGCGCAAGGCCGTGTACGGGACCGGGGCGCAGCCGCTCGCCCTACGGCACCCCGAGAACATCGCGCCGGCCGTGTTCGCGCCCTGGAGTGCGGTGTTCGCCGCCGCGCTGCTCGCCCAACGGCGCTGGTCGGCGCCGGTCGCGGGGGCCGTCCTCGGGGTCGTCGTCGTGCGGATCGGCCGTAAGTTCGACGGCACCCGGCATCCGTACCGGCTGGCCGTGCCGCTCGCGGGCAACGGTGCTGTCGCCACCCTGGCGCAGACCTCCGCGCTGCTCACCCGGCACTGGTGGCCGCTCACCGCCGTCGGCTGTGTGGTGTCCCGCCGGATACGCCGGGCCACAGCGGTCGCAGCCTTGGCCGATATCGCACTTGAGTACCGGCGCGGGGACGACTCGCTGGACCCTCTTCGGTACGGCGTCGCCCGCCGCCTCGATGACCTCGCCTACGGCGCCGGCGTGTGGCTCTCCGCCCTCAAAGGCCGCTCCACAGCGGCGTTGCGACCCCGCGTCACCCGCTGACGAGGACAGTCCCGGTCAGCGGAAACCGCGCAGCGGGCCCTGGGCCGTATCACGACACTGAGGACATCCCGCCGCCGGGACGCGCGGCGCATGCGATGGATCAGTCACCAGGAGGTGTGCGGCGTGACGCATGAAGTGGTCGGTCGTGTCGAAGAGCTGGGTTCCGAACTGGCCGCACTCGCCGACGAGAACGAGTCACTCGGCAAGCTGAGCGACCGGACCGTCGAACTGCTCAAGTCCGCAGGGGTCATCCGGCTTCTGCAGCCCAAGGAGTTCGGCGGATTCGGTGCCCATCCCAGGGACTTCGCCGAAGCGGTGATGGCGGTCGCCCGGTACGACGGTGCCGCGGGCTGGGTGAGCGGCGTCGTCGGGGTGCACCCCTGGGAGATGGCCCAGATGGATCCCCGTATCGCCCACGAGGTCTGGGACGACAACCCGGACACCTGGATCGCCTCGCCCTACATGCCCAACGGCATCGCCGAGCCGGTGGAGGGCGGCTATGTCCTCAGCGGACGCTGGCCGTTCTCCTCGGGCAGCGACCACTGCGGCTGGGACTTCCTCGGCGCGTTGCTCGGGGACGGAAAGGGGAAGCCCGCCGGTCCCATCACGGTGCTGCACGTCGTACTTCCCCGCTCGGACTACGAGATCATCGACGGCACCTGGGACGTGGTCGGGCTCTCGGGCACCGGCAGCAAGGACGTCGTCGTCGACAAGGCGTTCATTCCCGAACACCGCGTCATCAAGCAGGAGGCGGTCCAGGACGGCGCCGCCGCCGAGGCGGTCGGGCTCACCGACACCCTGTACAAGCTGCCCTTCAGCTCGATGTTCCCGCTCGGGATCACCGCGGCGGTCATCGGCATCTGCGAGGGCGCCCTCGACCTGCACCTGTCCCAGCAGAAGGACCGCGTCGCCGTGACCGGCGTCCAGGTGCGCGACGACCCGTACGTGCTCTACGCAGCCGGCGAGGCCGCGGCGGAGATCGCCGCCTCCCGGGTGCAACTGATCGACGGCATCAGTCGGTTGTACGACCAGGTCGAGGCCGGCAAGCCCATCACCATCGAGGACCGGGCGAACGTACGACGGAATCAGGTCCGCTGTGCGTGGCGGGCCGTCTCCGCCCTGGACGAGATCTTCGCGCGGTCCGGCGGGAACGCGATGCGGCGCAGCAACCCGATGCAGCGGTTCTGGCGGGACGCGCACGCGGGACTGGGGCACATGATCCACGTCCCCGGCTCGGCCTATCACGCGAACGCCCTGGCCCAGATGGGGCTCGAACTGCCCGAGTCGATGCGCATCCTGATATGAGCGAGGGCGCGACGCACTCCCGTACGGCGGACGCGCACGCGATCGACGGGCGCCAATTCCGTGACGTACTGGGCAACTTCCCGACGAGCGTGGTCGCGATCACCACCACGGACGGCGAGGAACGGCCGCACGGGATGGTCGTCGGTACCTTCACCTCGGTGTCGCTGGACCCGCCCCTGGTGTCCTTCCTGGCGGACCGCTCCTCCACGACCCTGCGGACGATCAGGGCCGCGGGACGCTTCTGCGCGAACGCGCTGGCGGGCAACCAGGAACGGCTGTCGCGGCAGTTGGCGACGGGTCCGGCCGGGCAACGGTTCGAGGGTGCCCCGTGGCAGGCGTCGGACCTGGGCAATCCCGTGCTGGACGGGATCGTCGCCTGGGTCGACTGCACGGTGGAACAGGTCGTCGAGATCGGCGATCACCTGTTGGTCGTCGGGCGGGTCCGGGACCTGCGCGTCGAGTCGATGAAGACCCCGCTGCTGTTCTTCCGGAGCGGATACGGCGACTACCTGTCGAGCACGAGCGTGCTCATGGACAGGCTCGTCGGCTGGGACGAGATCGGTCGGTAGACACCGGTGGAAACCGGTCGGCACACAAGGGAGCCGCAATGAAGAAAGACCTCCATATAAGACTTCAGAGAGTTTCGGCGTGGTGTGGCGTCCTCCTCTTTGTGGGATTCCTCGTCGCGTACTCCGTCGGCCATCTCATTCCGCCGATGAGCCCGACGGAGAGCCCCGATGACGTCGTCGCCTTCCTCAAGGACAACCGCACGGGGATCCTCACCTGCGTCGCCCTGATGGTTCTGCTCGTCCCGTTCGAGTACCCGTACGTCGTCGTGACGAGCATGCAGCTGCGCCGGGTCGAGGGCGGCTGGGGACTGCTGTCCATGATCCAGCTCACCACGGGCGTGGTGGCGCCGATCGGGTTCTTCTTCCCGCTCGCGATCCTCGCCGCCGCGGCCTACCGGCCGGAAGCCCACTCCGTCGACGTCCTGACCGCCATGGTCGACACCTTCTGGCTCATGTTCGTGGGCAACGCCTGCATCTTCGTCCTCCAGGTCTGGTCGATCGGATACGCCGCGTTCATCGACCACACCCGGGCGAAACCGCTCTTCCCGCGCTGGTACGGCTGGCTCAGCATCGTGCTGGGAGTGACGCTCATCCCGGGCGCCTTCGTCTTCCTCAACCAGGACGGGCCGCTCGCCTGGAACGGACTTCTCGCGAACATCATCCCCTCGGTCGCGTACGCCGTGTGGAAGATCGCCACACCGTATGTGCTGCTGAAAGCGATCACGGACGAGGAGAAGGAGCTGGCCGACAAGCCGGCGAACGAACCGGTGACCGTGTAGGAAGACGACTGGAACGGCCGGAAAAGCTGTGGCCCCGCGACCAATGTCGTGGGGCCACAGGCGTGTTGTGTCGGAGGGGACTAGACCGAGAGCGCGAATCCGCCCGTCACGCGCAGCGTCTCGCCGGTGACGAAGGACGCCTTCGACGAGACCAGGTACAGCAGCGCCTCGACGATGTCCTGCTCCCGGCCCTCCTGCGGCAGGATCTGCTCGCCGAGGACGCGTTCGGCCTCGGCTGTGGACAGTTGGGCCCGTACGGCGTCGGTGAAGATCAGGCCCGGTGCGATCGCGTTGACCCGGATGCCGTCGGCGGCGAACTCCCGCGCGAACGACACCGTCAGGCCCCGTACGGCCAGCTTGGACACGCCGTAGATGCTGCGGTTCGCGTACGCCGCCGACGACGAGATGTTGACGATGGAGGCGCCGGGCCGGCCCCGCATGGCCTGCTGGGCCGCGAGTGTGCAGATGACGGTGCCCATGACGTTGACGTCGAGGACCCGCCGCACCTTGGCCAGGCCAAGTTCGGTGAACGGCTTGTTGTAGGCGGCGTGCAGGCCGGCGTTGTTCACCAGGATGTCCAGCCCGCCGTGGCGTTCGACGATCCCGTTCACGACCGCGCCGACCTCGTCCTCGTCGGCGACGTCACAGGTGACCCCGGTCGCGCCGAGGCCCTTCGCGGTGAGTTCGGCGGCCGTCTCGGTGGCGGCGGCGCCGTCGATGTCGGCGAGCACGACATGCGCGCCGAGGGCCGACAGGGCCTCCCCGAACGCCTTGCCGAAGCCCCGGCCGCCGCCGGTGATCAGGGCGACCTTGCCCTGGTGTTCGGCGTCTTGAGAGATGTCCGGCATCAGGTTCTCGACCTCACTTCGGGCCGAACCGCTGGCCCGCGTCGAGACGCAGGCACTGGCCGTTCAGCATCGGGTTGTCGACGACGGCGAGCGCGAGCTTGGCGTACTCCTCGGGGCGGCCCAGGCGCCGGGGGAACGCGGCGTCCTTGACCAGCGCGGCCCGTACGTCGGCGGGGATCTTCTCGGTGGCGCCCGTCTCGAACAGGCTGGGCGCGATGGCGACGACGCGGATGCCGAGCGAGCCGAGATCGCGGGCCATGGTGAGGCTCATCCCGGCGATCGCCGCCTTGGCGGCCGAGTAGGCGACCTGGCCGATCTGCCCCTCGAAGGCGGCGATCGACGACGTGTTGACGATGACGCCCCGCTCGCCGTCCGGCTCCTCGGGCTCGTTGCGGCTCATGTGCGCGGCGGCCAGCCGGCTGATGTTGAAGGTGGCGACGGCGTTGAGGTCGAGCACCCGGCGGAAGGTCTCCAGATCGTGCGGCCCGTCCTTGCCGAGCGTGCGCCGTACGCTGCCGCCGCCCGCCGTCGTGACTGACACATGCAGCCCGCCCAGGGCTTCCACGGCGGCGCCCAACGCGCTTTCCGTGGCCTCGAAGTCGGTCACGTCGACGGGATGGAAACTCCCGCCGAGCGCGCCGGCGACCTCGGCGCCCGCCGACGCCGGACGGTCGAGTACGGCAACCTCGGCACCACGCGCCGCGAGCAGCTCGGCGGTGGCCCGGCCCATGCCGGACGCGCCGCCGAACACCACGGCCTTCTTGCCCTTGATCTCCATGGGGAACCTTTCGGGTCTCTTCAGCGGCTCAGGAGTCGGCTGTGGGGGACGGGCGCAGGAGCGTGCACAGCCGGTCGCGGTGGACGGCCGCGTCGCCGTACAGCACGCTGTCGGCCCTGGCGCGGCGCAGAAAGAGGTGCAGGTCGTGCTCCCAGGTGAAGCCGATGCCGCCGTGCAGTTGGAGCGCCCGGGCCGCGACCTCGCCGGCGCCCGCCGAGACGTACGAGGCGGCGGCACAGGCCGCGCGGGCCGCGTCGTCGGTGTCCGCGTCGGCGGCCATCGCCGCGTAGTGGGTGGCGGCGTGGGCGCCGTGCACGAGGAGTGCCATGTCGGCGGCGGAGTGCTTGACGGCCTGGAAGGCGCCGATCGGCTGCCCGAACTGCACGCGGGTCGTGGTGTGTTCGACGGTCAGCTCCAGCAGACGCCGCATCACCCCGAGCGCGTCGGCACACCGCAGCACCGACGCCTCGTCGAGCAGCCGCTGGATCCCGCCGGGCCCGGCGCCGAGGCGGCGGTCGTCCGGGACGTGTACGCCGTCGAGGCGGACCTCGTGGAACGCGCGTGTCGGATCGAGGGTCCGCTGGCGCCGGACGGTGACACCCGGGGCGGCACGTTCGACGAGGAACGACGCCGGAACGCCGTCGTGCAGTGCGGTGACGAGGAGCCAGCGGGCACCACCGGCGTCCTGTACGGCCGTCTTCACGCCGTCGAGGACGAACGCGCCCCCGTCGACGCGGGCGGTGGCACGGACACCGTCGAGGGACCAGGGGGCCCGCGGTTCGGCGAACGCCCAGGTGGCCCAGGCCGATCCGGCGGCCAGCTCGGGCAGCACCTCGGACCGCAGGCCGGGCGAGCCCGTGGCGGTGAGTGCCCGGCCGACGATCGCGGTGGGCGCGAACGGCCCCCGCCCGAGGGCACGCCCCATCTCCTCGGCGACGAGCGCCAGTTCCACCAGACCCTGGCCGCTGCCGCCGTACTCCTCGGGCAGCCCGAGCCCGGGCCAGCCGAGATCGGCGGTCAGCCGCCACACCTCGGGGTCGACGTCCCCGTCGTCTCCGTCGCGGTCCATCCACGCCCGTACGTGCTCGATCGGGGCCCGGTCCGACAGCAGGTCGCGCGAGGCTTCGCGCAACATGCCCTGCTCCTCGCTGAGCTGGAAGTTCACCCGAACAAGGTATCCTCTTTTAGGGGTTGGGTCGAGGCGATCTGCTGATGAATGGCTGATGGTGGGCTGAATTCCTGGGTGGCCTGTTGATCCCTCCTGGAGTTAAGTACTCTGAATTGCATGGTTGATGCCGTGCTTCTCTCCGCGTGCCGTACCGCGATCGGAACCGCCCGCCGGGGAACCCTGCGGGACACCAGCGCCTTCGATCTCGCGACCCTCGTCGTACGCGAGGCCGCGTACCGCAGCGGTCTGCCGCTGGACACGATCGACGACGTCGTCCTCGGCGAATCCCTCGCCGGGGGCGGGGACATCGCCCGGTACGCGGCAATCCAGGCCGGGCTGACCCACGTACCGGGTCTGGCGCACAACCGGCACTGCGCCTCCGGGCTGGCCAGCGTGGCGACCGCCGCCGGGAGTGTGCGGGCCGGTATGGACCGCGTGGTCGTCGCGGGCGGCACCCACTCCTCGTCCACGGCACCGGTGGCCCGGTGGCGGACCCCGGGCACCGACGACTGGCAGGACCCCTGGATGGCGCCGACCCATGTGCCGACGCCCGAGGCCCCCAACAACGACATGGGCGTCCTCGTCGGCTGGAACACCGCCCGGCTGGCCGGCCTCACCCGCGAGGAGATGGACGCGTGGGCGCTGCGCTCGCACGAACGGGCCGTACGGGCCATCGACGAGGGCCGGTTCACCGATGAGATCGTGCCGGTGAAGGTCACCGGCCGGGACGGCGTGACCACGGTCTTCGACACCGACGAGCATCCTCGGCGCGACACCACCGGGGAGAAGCTGGCGGCGCTGAAGGTGCTGCACCCCGAGATCGAGGGCTTCTCCATCACCGCGGGCAACTCCAGCGGGGTCAACGACGGCGCGGCGGCAGTCGTGGTCGCCGGGTCGGACATCGCCGCCGCGCACGGACTCACCCCGCTGGCGACGATACGGTCCTGGGCGAGCGTCGGCGTCGACCCGGTCGAGACGGGGCTGGCGCCGATCGCCGCGATCCGCAAGGCACTCGACCGCGCCGGGCTCGGCGTCGACGACGTCGACCTCTTCGAGGTCAACGAGGCCTTCGCCGCGGTGGCCGTCGCCACCACCCGTGAACTGGGCCTCGACCCGGAGCGGGTGAACCCGTTCGGGAGCGGGTGCAGCCTGGGGCATCCGATCGCGACCACCGGGACTCGCATGGTGGTGACGCTGGCGCACGAGTTGCGTCGTCGGGGTGGGGGGACCGCGGTCGCGGCCATGTGCGCGGGCGGTGGCATGGGGTCGGCCATGGTCCTGACGGTCTGACGGCCGTGATCGCGGTCGGGGCCGAGGGGCTGAGATGCCATTGGGCGGACGGCGTGCTGTGGCTGACACTGGCCCGTCCGCAGGCGCGCAACGCGATGACGATCGCGATGCGGCGGGGACTGATCGAGGCGGTGCGGGCGGCTGACGCCGATGTGGGGACCCGGCTGGTTGTGGTGACGGGTGCGGATCCCGCGTTCTCTGCGGGTATCGACCTGAAGGAGGCGCTGGGGAACGGGTCGGGGTCGCCTCGTGGCGCGCGTACGGATCCTGCGGAGGTGGTGCGGGCCGCTCGTACGCCGGTGCTCGGTGTGATCAACGGTGCTTGTTATACGGGGGCGTTGGAGTTGGCGCTGTCCTGTTCGTTTCTCATTGCGTCTGATCGGGCCGTGTTTGCTGACACGCATGCGGCTATCGGGCTGACGGCGGGGTGGGGGATGAGTGCGTTGTTGCCGCGGGCGGTCGGGGTACGGCTTGCTCGGCGGATGATGCTGACGGGTGAACCGATCGATGCGGAGCGGGCGTTCGGGGCGGGGTTGGTGACCGAGGTCGTGGCGCACGATCAGTTGATCGTGCGGGCGCATGAGATCGCTGCGCAGGTGTGTGCGGCGGATGTCGGTGCTGTGGGGGAGACGCTTGCGCTGCTTTCTGCGGGGGAGGGGGCGAGTCTTGCGCATGCGCTTGGGTTGGAGGCGCAGGCGAAGTTGGGGCGGCGGCGGGATCTGGGGGATGTGGTTCGGCGGTTTGGTTTGCGGGTGGATGGCGGGTGAGGGGGGGTGTTGTTCGTGGGCGGGTGCGGGTTCGTTGTGGCTGGTCGCGCCGTTCCCCGCGCCCCTAAAGAAAAGGAGAGCGGCTTCGCCGCCTCCCTTTCTTTAGGCAGGTCAGGCTGCTGTTGCCTCTCCCAAGTAGCGGCGTAGTAGTTCTGGGGCGGCCTCCGTTGTTGGGCCTGACCAGGCTGTTTGGCCTCGTTGGAGGAGTAGGCAGGTGTCTGCGAAGGTCAGGGCTCGGGTGGCGAACTGTTCGATCATGATGACGGCCACGCCTGCCGAGCGGGCCCGGTGGAGGCTTTCGAAGACCACGTCGACCATCTTCGGGGCGAGGCCCAGGGAGAGTTCGTCGGCGATCACGAGTCGGGGGTCGATCATCAGGGCGCGGGCCAGGGACAGCATCTGCTGCTCGCCGCCGGACAGGGTGCCTGCTGCCTGGCGATGGCGGTCCCGTAGTGCGGGGAAGATCTCGAAGGCCCTGTCGATGGCCGCCGGTCTGCCGCGTCGGTCGCCCGCGGTGGCCAGTCGTAGGTTCTCCATGACCGTCAGCGAGGGGAACACGCCCCGGCCCTCGGGAAGATGGACGAGACCGGCCCGGCGGATCGTGTCCGGGGGACTGCCCGTGAGGTCGCGGCCGTCGAGCACGATGGAGCCGGTGACCGGCGGGACCAGGCCCGAGAGGGCCCGCGCCAACGTGCTCTTGCCGGCGCCGTTCGCGCCGAGTACCGCCAGCGCGCTGTTCGGCGGCACGGTGAAGGACACGTCGCGCAGCGCCTGGGCGGTGCCGTACCGGACGGTCAGGTTCTGGACGGTGAGCAGGGGAGACGGCGTGACGGTGACGGTCATGCGGAAGCCCTTTCCTCGTCCTCGTTCTTGTCCCTGTCCTTGTCCTCTTTGGCTTCGGCTTCGGCTTCGTTGTGCTCCGTGCCCAGGTACGCCGCGCGTACCGCCGGGTCCGCCCGTACCTCGGTCGGTGTGCCCTCGCTGATCTTGACGCCGAAGTCGAGGACATGGACGACGTCGCTCATCCCCAGGACGAGTTCGACGTCGTGCTCGACCAGGAGGAGGGACACCCCGTGGTCGGCGACGAGATTGGAGAGTGTTGATGCCAGCTCGTCGGTCTCCCGCGAGTCCAGCCCGGACGACGGCTCGTCCAGCAGCAGGACGTGGGGATCCACCGCCAGTGCTCGCGCGATCTCCAGCAGGCGGCTTGTCCCCAACGGGAGTCCCGACACCGGGAGATGGATGTGCGGGGTCAGTCGCAGGGCCGCGAGAATTCCGTCGACCCGCTTGTCCTCCTCGGCGCCCGCCCGTCGGAAGCCGCCCGCGGTGACGAGGTCGGTCCAGATCCGCCGCCGAGCATGCCGCAGCCGGTACGCCAGCACCACGTGCTCACGCACCGTCAGCCCCGGGAACAGCTCCGGATGCTGGAACGTACGGGCCAGCCCACGCCTCGCCCGTGCCTGCGCACTGACCGAGGTGACATCCCGGCCGTCCATCAGCACCGCGCCCGAGCCGGGCCGCAACAGCCCCGACAGTACGGCGAACAGCGTGCTCTTGCCCGCGCCGTTCGGCCCGACCAGCCCCACCACCGCACCCTGCGGCACCGCCAGATCCACCGAGTCGAGGGCGACGAGCCCGCCGAAGCGGACAGTCACGCCCCGGGCCTCGATGCGCGGTGGCGTCGTACCGGCGAGGGCGGTCATACGAGTTCTCCCTGGGGAGTCGCAGTCGAGGACTTCTCGGGGGCGGGCGCGCGTCGGCCCCGCCACCATCCGCTCACCGCGCGCACCTGCCGGCCGTGCATGGCGAGGACGCCCTCGGGATCGCGGGCCAGCATGACCGCGCCGAAGCCGAACATGATGACCGGGATCTCCGCCCACCGCGTCGGCAGATACGTCTGGAAGACGCTGGGCAGTACGGCGAACGCCAGACCGGCGACGAGCGCCCCGACGACCGGCCGGGCGCCTACGGTCACCAGGACGGCCAGCCAGACCAGGCCCGTGAACGGGCTGAACGAGTCGGGCAGCGCGGACTGGTAGGCCAGCGCGAGGAAACCGCCGCCGACCGCGGCGACGAACGTTGCGACGGCGGAGATGAGTACCTTGACCGGCACTACGCCAAGGCCCAGCGTGCGGGAACCGGTCTCGCTCCAGCGGACCGCCGTCACCGCCAGCCCGGCTGTCGAGCGCCGCAGGTTGACGACGAAGACGCCAAGTGCGCAGAAGACCGCCAGTGTGAGGAGAGCGAAACTCCTGTTGTCCAGGGCCCATTCGGGGCGGGGCATGTAGATGCCCTGGCCCGAGTTGTAGAAGCGGTCCCGCATGAAGACCAGGTTCTGGGCCAGTAGACCGAAGGTCAGGGTCACCAGGGCGACGTACAGATTGCCCAGCCGGATCGTCAGCAACCCGAGGATCACACCGATCGGTACGACACACACCGCGCTCACCAGGACCGCCGCCAGCGGGGGCCATCCGGAGTTCGCGGCGAGGTCGGCGGCGAACAGGGCGCCCAGTCCCGCGAAGGTGATCTGGCACAGCCAGATCATGCCGCCCTCACCGGTGACGAGCGTGCAGGACAGCAACGCCGTCGCCAGAGCGATGCCCGTCGCCACGAGGCCGGTCCAGAAGTCGTCGAGGACGAGCGGCAGACACGCGACGACGGCGATCGTCACCAGGGGCGCGACGAATCCCGACCCGGTGGTGGCGGTGGGCGCGGCCGTGTTCTCCGTGTGGATCGCCCGGTCCAGCACCCCGCCCGTGGGCGCGTCGCCCGCCCGGCCGCGCAGGGCGTGGGCCAGCAGGAAGGCGAGCATGAACAGGAACGGCACACTGGGCACGATCTGCGCCGACAGCGCGCTCTCCGGATCGAGGTAGCGCTGGATCACGCTGGTGACGACACCCATCGCGAGGGCGACCCCGACGGCCGTCGGCAGGCTGCGCAGCCGGGCCGCCACCACCGCCGCGAACGCTGCCGCCATGAGGAAGGTCATGCCCTCGACCGACAGTCCGGCGGTCGGCGCCACCAGCACTCCGGCGAGCCCGGCCAACAGCGCGCTGAACGCCCACACCCCCAGGGACACCCGTGCGGGGCTGACCCCCGACATCGCGGTGAGAGCGGGGGAGTCGACCAGCGCGCGGACCTTCAGCCCGGTGTCGGTGAACCGCAGGAGCGCGGTGCCGACGACCAGGACCAGGGCCAGTCCGACGTACGTGATCAGCTGGTTCATGTCGACGACCGTGCCGAACGGCCGGAACACCGCGACCGGTTGGGGCGCCAGGCCCGGAGCCGTGACGTTCACCAGCTGGCCGAGGGCCAGGTTGACCAGGGGCGGCAGCGCGACCGACAGACCGATCGTGGCGGCGATCTTCACGAGTGGTGAGCGCAGCCGCAGATGACGGAACAGCACCGCGTACAGCAGCACGCCCAGCGCCGGACCGAACAGGCCGATCGCGACGACGGCCGCGAGCGGCAGCGGCCAGCCCTGCTCGATGTACAGGAAGTAGTAGAAGCGGGCGACGGCGAACGCCATGGCGCCGAACGCGAAGTTGAAGACGCCCGACGACACATGGGTGACGACGAGCGAGGCGGCGGCGATGGCGTAGATGGCCCCGAGAGCGAGGCCCGCGACGACGTAGGAGAGCAACGACGGCCTCCTGGAGAGTGATGCCCGGGAGAGAGACGGATGGGAGACGGGAGGGGGAGCGGATACGGATTAAAGTGCGCTCATATGGTGTCCCCGTCAACCCTGAGGGGCGATATCGCCGCTTCAACCGGTGACAAAGGATACTTAATATGCTGCACTGTGCCTCGCGGACCACCTGTCGGAACCGTCGTGCGACGGGCCGAGGACGTCAGGAGTGCACATGGGAAGAGTCAGTGCCATCGCCACCTGGACCAGCGCCGCGGTACTCCTGCTCGCCGGGTGCGGCAGCGGCGGTTCCAGCGGGGTGGACAACACGAGCGGACCGGTCAAGGTCGGCGTCCTGACCGCGCTGAGCGGAGCGGCCGGCGCGCACTACGCCGGTACGGAGAGCGGTGTCGAGGCCCGGTTCGCGGCCTACAAGGCGGCGGGCGGCAAGTGCGCGGCGCGCGGCTTCGACGTGGTCATGGCCGACGACCAGTCCACCCCGCAGGGCGCGCTCACCGCGGCCCAGCGCCTGGTGCAGCAGGAGCACGTGTACGCCGTACTGCCCGTGAGCACGTACTTCTACGGCGCCGGACAGTACGCCGGTACGGGCGGTGGCGGCACGCCGTTCCTCGGGGGCGCGTTCGACGGCGGCGAGCAGTGGTTCAACCCGAAGTACGACAACCTCTTCCCGGCGATGTCCGGCACCGACTACGACCGGACCGCCACCACACTCGGCGCGTACTGGAAGAAGCTCGGCGGGACCAAGGTCGCCGTCGTCTCCTCCAACACACCGAGCGCCGCCAAGGCCGCCGAGGGAGCCGCGCTGTCGGCCGAACACGCCGGACTGGCCCGTGGCTACGTCAACGAGCGCGTCCCGTTCGGGAGCAGCGACGTCGGCGCGATCGTCCTCGGCATCAAGAAGTCCGGAGCCGACGTGCTGTACGCCCCTGTGATCCCCGAGACCGGGTTCGCGCTGGCCACCGGACTGCGCCGGGCCGGCGTCGAGATGAAGTCGATCCTGCTCGCCACCGGCTACGGCGCCGACCTGCTGAAGTCGCCGCCGACGCTCAAGGTCGCGCAGGGGGTCGGCTTCATGACGTCGTACTCACCGGTCGAGATGGACACCGAGGCGACCCGCACCTGGTCCGCGGCGCTCAAGAAGTACGCCAAGTCGGCGTCCGGCATCCCGTCGTTCTCCCAGGCCGTCGGCTGGATCAGCGCGGACCTGCTCATCTACGGCCTGGAGAAGGCCGGTTGCACCGCCAGTCAGGAGAAACTGATGGCCGCGCTGCGCGCCGACAAGACCTGGACCGCCGGCGGCCTCTTCCCGAAGCCCACCGACTTCGCGAACAAGGGAACCTATTCGGTCGGGGGCCCCGGCGACTGCACCTTCGTGTCCATCTTGAAGGACGAGAAGTTCGTCCCCGACCCGCAGGGATCACCTGCCTGCGGCGAGCAGATCCCCGACGTGAAGGTAACCGTCAAGTAGCGCGGCGAGGGCTGGTGTTGGCGAACGGGGGGCGCAACGCGCCCCCCGACAGGGGCGCGGGGAACTGCGCGACCAGCCCCACCGGGCCCGCAGCCAAAACACGACGCATCCAGCGAAGCGAACCGCTAGCGAGCCGCCCAACTGACCGTCTTCGTCTGTAGATACTCCTCCAGCCCGAACTCCCCCCACTCCCTCCCCAGCCCACTCTGCTTGTACCCACCGAAAGCCGCCCGCGGATTAACCCCAGCACTACCACCATTGATCGCCACCCCACCGGCCCGGACACGGGACGCGATCCCGAGGGCGGCCACTGGATCCGCGCTCCACACAGCCGCAGCGAGCCCGTACGGACTGTCGTTCGCGATCCGTACCGCCTCCTCGTCGTCGGCGAACGGGATGACGACACCGACCGGCCCGAAGAACTCCGTACGCGCGATGGTCATCGCGTTGTCGACGCCGGTGAACAGGGTGGGTTCCACGTACCAGCCACGGTCGAGGCCCGCCGGGCGCCTGCCGCCGAGGACGAGCCGCGCCCCCTCCTCCTCGCCGATCCGGATCAGCTTCTCGACCTTGTCGCGCTGGGCCTCGCTGATCAGCGGGCCCATGGTGGTGGCCGGGTCGGCCGGGTCGCCGACCCTGATCGCGGCGAGGCCCTCGCTCAGCCGGGCGACCAGTTCGTCGTGGACGGACTCGTGCACGAGGGTGCGGGTCAGCAGCGAACAGCCCTGGCCGGCATGGGTGGTGATGCCGATCAGCGCGGACCGTACGGCGCCGTCGAGGTCACCGTCGGCGCGGACGATGCTCGCCGACTTGCCGCCGAGTTCGAGGACGACCTTCTTGAGGGAGGCCGCTGCCTGGGCGTAGACCGTGCGCCCGACCGTGTCCGAGCCGGTGAAGCTGACCAGGTCGACCATGGGGTGGGTGGTCAGCTCGCGGCCGGCCTCGATGTCGCCGGTCACGATGTTCAGCACGCCCGGCGGCAGCCCGGCGGCGTCGGCGAAGTCGCCGATCAGCAGGGACTCCAGGGGAGTCGCGGGCGCCGGCTTCAGTACGGCGGTACAGCCAGCCGCGAGGGCCGGGATCACCTTCATCATGCTGAGGAAGAAGGGGAAGTTGTAGGCGGAGATCAGGGCGCACACGCCGAACGGCTCGCGGCGCAGCACCCCTTGGGAGATCCCGATGCCCGGCGCGACGGTCGGCTCCATCGGGCGCTCCCAGACGAAGGCCGGCATCACCCGTTCCGCCATGTCGCGCAGATGCGCCACCGGGACCCGGGTCTGCAGACTCTCCGCGAGCGCGCGGACCGACCCCGCCTCGGCGATGTTGACGGCGACGAGGTCCGGGAGCCGGCGTTCCATCTCCTCGGCCATGCGCAGCAGCACCGCGGCCCGCTCGGCGGGCTTCAGCCGGGGCCACGGACCCTCGTCGAAGGCCCGGCGCGCTGCCTCGACGGCGCGTCGCACATCCGTGGGCGAGGACTGGGGAACCTCGGCGATCGGTTCCTCCGTCGCCGGATTGCGCACGACCAGGGACGCGTCCGCATCGCCGTCCGTACGGCGCCCGTCGATGTAGAGCTGCGAAGAGAACGAGTAAGCCGTCTTCATGAAGTTGAGTGTACTTAATTGGGGGCGTCAGGGAAGGGGGTGCGTTGATCGCCCCTGGGTCAGGCGTCTGTCAGGATTCTTGACGTGGGTCGGGCGGTCAATCCGGACGCTGAATCGTTGACTAGACCGATCGGTACAGGTAACTTCGGCTTCATCCGCGGGGTGGATTCTGCGCGAACGACGATGTTCGAAAGAGGTACCGCCTGTGTTCAAGGAATTTGTCGTCTCCGGTGACTCGCACATCATCGAGCCGGTCGATCTCTTCAAGACCCGGCTCCCCAAAAACCTGCGTGAACGAGCCCTCTGGGAAGAGGAGTTCACGCTCGACGAGCCGATCGTGCCGGGCGGGCACACGGAGTTCAAGAAACTGCACACCATCGGGTTCGACGGCTGGACGATCTCCAAGTACCGCCAGACCGGCGGGGAGACCCCGGACGGCGATCCCGAGCACATCATCCGGGACATGAACATCGACGGCGTCGACGCCTCGGTGATGTTCCCGAACCTCTCGCTGTTCGTCCTGTTCACGGACGACCACGAGCTGTCCATGGCCCACGCCCGGGTGTGGAACGACTACGTTGTCGAGCGGTACCTCCCCTACAAGGACCGGCTGCGCCCGACGGCGGCGATCCCGCTCACCCACATCCCCGACGCGGTCGCCGAGATCGAGCGGGTCGCGCGGCTGGGGATCGGTGCGATCCTGCTGCCCGACGTCCCGCCCGACCTGCCGTACTGGTCGAAGGAGTACGACCCGGTGTGGGCGGCGGCCGAGGCGCACGGGACGCCGGTGTTCTTCCACGTCGCGACCGGCGGGGTCAAGGTCAAGGAGAGCAGCTCCGCGACGGCGACCACGGTCCGGGGCATGGTGTCGTCCATGAACATGGGCAAGGGGCAGCTGACGGACGCCATGGTGGCGAGCAGGACCATGAGCGCCGGTGGCAGCGGGGCGGCCGGTCCGCAGGGCATCATCGCCGACCTGGTGGCCGGCGGCGTCTGCGAGCGCTTCCCGAACCTGCACTTCAACCTGATCGAGTACAGCGCGGGCTGGCTGGTGTCCTACATGGGCTTCATGGACAAGCTCTGGAAGACCGGCACCGGCCAGGACCCCGACTGGTGGCTCGGGTTCTGGGACGACAGCCGCTCGCCGAAGGACCAGCCGACCATGGGGCGGATGTTCGCCGTCAACCAGAGGTGGCCCTGGCCCCTCAAGCCCAGCGAGTACGTCCGCCGTCAGATCCACGTGCAGTTCGCCGACGACCCCACGGCCGTCAAGTGCCGTAACATCACCGGGCTGTCGACGATCATGTGGGGCAACGACTACCCCCACGCGGAGGGCACCTTCCGCGACAGCGCCGAATGTATCGCGGAGAACTTCGTGGGCGTTCCCGACGCGGACCGCGCGGCCATCCTCGGCGGCACGCTGGCCGACATCGTGCACTTCGACAAGAGCAAGAAGCTCGCACCGCTGCCCCAGGACGCCTGACCCGGCTCCGGCAAGCGGCTGATCCCGGACGACCGGCCCCGGAGCATTCACGCTCCGGGGCCGGTCGCTTCCGTACCGGGTGCGTCACCCGCGGTCCCGTACGTCCGGCACTGCCCCGATCAGTGCGAGGGCGGCCCGGGCGTACGCGGCCCGCCGCCTCGGGCTCACCAGGAAACTCGGGGGCGCGAAGTAGCCGACGTCGCGGGGGAGCGAGCCGGCGCGGCGGACGAGGGCGTCCTTCGCCTCGGCGGTCGTCCCGCAGACGGCGATCTCGGTGACCATCTCGTCGGTGACCGCGCGGGCCATGGCGTCGGTGTCGCCCGCCCGGAACGCGGCACGCAACCGGGCGACCGGCTCCTCCCAGCCGTGGTGGGCCACATAGGGGTCGTACGTCTTCACCGTGAGGTAGAAGGCGATCATCCGGCGGGCGTCGGCGACGGCACGCTCGGGCGCGGAGTCGTCGACGGCCGTGATGACCCAGCCGTGTTCGAGGAAGCGCGTCTCCGGGTCGCCGTCGCTCGCGCCGCGCTCCACTGAGGGCCGTACGACGTCGTTCCACCAGGAGGAGGTGAACAGCCCGTGCCCGATGACACCGTCGGCGACCCGGCCCGCGGTGGCGGCCATCCCGGTGTTGAACGCGGCGAGCAGGACGGGGATGTCCAGCCGGCCGAGCACCGGGGCGCGGACATCGGCGTCGAGCGAGTAGAACTCACCGGAGTAGCGGACCTTCTCGCCGTTCTCCGCGTGCAGCCAGGCCCGCACCGCGCCGACGGTCTCGGCGATCCGGGCCACCGGGCGCTCACCGGGTACGCCCAGCCAGTCCCGGTTGATCCGGAAGGCGGCGCTGCCCAGCCCGAGGAACAGCCGCCCCGGCGCCTGGGCGTGCAGCTGGCGCAGGGCGGTGGCATGCGCATAGGGGGTGCGGGCGAACGCGTAGGCGATGGCGGGGCCCGCCAGGGCGTGCTCGGTGTTCGCCACGATGTCGGCCACGGTGAGGTAGGCGTCGTGGTCGGCGAACTCCCCGGCGCAGAAGGCACCGACACCGGCCTGCTCGGCCTCCCGCGCGACGTCCCGGCCGGGCCAGGGCATGCCGAACAGCATAGGGAGCCTCCCCTTGTAGAGCTGATGGACCTTGCAGAGGATATAAAGTGCACTCTTTTTATGCAGGCTAGGGGAGTGTCAGCGCAGTGTCCACTGCCTCCGGGGTACGGCGGACCGGTCGACCTCGGCCTTCCCGATCGGGTTGCCGAGCTGGGTGTACGACAGTCCGGTGCGCAGCGCCTGGGTGCGCGTCGAGTCCAGCGACTCCCATATCGCCCGGACGGTGCCCTGGATCGCCGCGGGCGGTTTGGCGGCGATGATGCGGGCGACGTCGTCGGCCCGGTCCCACAGCTCCTCGCGCGGGAGCACCTCGCTGACCAGGCCGATCTGCAGGGCGCGCGCCGCCGACACCCGCTCGTCCAGGCCGAGCAGCGCGATCCGCAGCGCCTCGCCGAGGGGGATGCGACGGGCGAGGCCGATCGGCTCCAGGGCCGCCGTGAGCCCGTAGCTGACGTGCGGGTCGAAGAACGTGGCGTCCTGGGAGCAGATCACGATGTCTGCCTCGTTCAGCCAGTAGAAGGCGCCGCCGGCGGCCATCCCGTGCACCGCGCAGACCAGGGGTTTCCACACCTGGTTCAGCTTCGGCGAGAGGTACTCGCCGGGGTCGGTCTGCGACCAGACGTTGGGGTGACGGTCGATGCCCTCCTTCACGTCCATGCCCGTGCAGAACGCCCGCTCGCCCGCGCCCCGCAACACGACGACGTGCACGTCGTCGTCGGTCTTCACGGTCTGCCAGATGGTGGCGAACTCCTCCAGCATCTCCTGGTTGAAGCCGTTCATGACCTCGGGCCGGTTCAGGGTGATCGTGGCGACATGGTCGGCCACCTCGAACAGGACGGTCTTGAGTTCCATCCGGCACTCCGTTCGTCACGTTGCCTTGCCGTCACGTTGCCTTGGTTCGTCATCTCGACGTGATCGAGGTAAGTAGTATACTTTTTTCTGGTCTTAGGGCGCCGGAACGGAACAAGATCCGCGGAGGAACCTGCGATGAGGCCACGTGTGGGGCAGATGCTCGCCAGTACGGTCGATGCGACGGCGGTGGTCGTCGTCCGCTGCCCGGACAGCGAGTTGGACATCACCTGCGGCGGGGCGGCCATGACGGAGGCGAACGGACCGGGACCCGCCGCCACCGGCACCGCCGACCCCGACCAGATGGGCGGTTCCCTGCTCGGCAAGCGGTACGCCGACGAGGACCTCGGCCTCGAACTGCTCTGCACTAAACCGGGGCAGGGCACGCTGGCACTGAACGGCGTACCACTGCCGCTGAAGAGCGCCAAGCCGCTCCCGGCCTCGGACTGAGGGGCGGGGCGACCCGATGAACATATCGATGCTGCTGGACATGGCCGCCGAGGGCTTCGGCGACCGGATCCTGATCGGGCGCACGGACGACGGACTGACCGCCCCGCGCCTACGCGAACTGGCTGTCGGTGGGGTGCACTTGGTGCGCGAGGCCGACGCCGACGCGATCGTGTACCTGGCGGTGAACGGCCCGGCCCTCCCGGTCGCGCTGTTCGCCGCCGCGCATGCCGGAGTCCCGCTGATCCCGGTCAACTACCGCCTGGGCGAAGCCCAGTTGGACGCGCTGCTCGCGAACCACCCCCGCGCCCTGGGCATCGCCGACCCGGAACACGGCGAGGCGCTGCGCAGGGCAGGCCTGGCGGTACGAAGCCCGGAGGAGTGGCTCCAGCAGGCGGCCAAGGCCACAGCCCCCGCCCCGGGCGACGACGAGCCGACGCAGGAGCCCTCCGACTCCCCGGCGGTCCTCATCTACACGAGCGGCACGACCTCGACGCCGAAGGGCGTGGTCCTGCGCCACCACAACCTCGTGTCGTACGTGCTCGGCACGGTGGAGTTCGCCGGCGCCGACCCGGACGAGGCGGCCCTCGTGAGCGTCCCGCCGTACCACATCGCCGCCGTGTCCAACATCCTCACCAACCTGTACGCGGGACGCCGCGCCCTGAGCCTCGACCAGTTCACGCCCGAGACCTGGCTGGACCTCGTACGCCAACAGGGCGTCACCAACGCGATGGTGGTGCCGACGATGCTCGCCCGCATCATGGACACGGACGGCCTGGACCGCTCGGTGCCCTCGCTGCGCGCACTCGCCTACGGCGGCGCCAGGATGCCCGTACGGGTGATCGAGACCGCGCTGCGCACCTGGCCGCACATCGACTTCGTGAACGCCTACGGCCTGACGGAGACCTCGTCCACCATCACGATCCTGGGCCCGCAGGAGCACCGCACGGCCGTCGCCAGCGACGATCCCGCCGTACGGGCCCGGCTCGGGTCGGCCGGGCTCCCGGTGCCGGGCGTCGAACTGGAGGTCCGCGACGCGTACGGCGCGGTCGCCGCTCCCGGCGAGACGGGCCAGATCTGGGTACGCGGCGAGCAGGTCTCGGGCGAGTACGCGGGACAGGGCTCGGCGGTCGACGAGCGCGGGTTCTTCCACACCCGCGACCAGGGCCGGGTCGACGCCGACGGCTACCTCCACATCGAGGGCAGGGCCGACGACACGATCATCCGGGGCGCCGAGAACATCGCGCCCGCCGAGATCGAGGACGTCCTGCTGCGCCACCCGGACGTGCTGGACGCGGTCGTCGTCGGCGTACCGGACGAGGAGTGGGGCCAGCGGATCGAGGCTGTCGTCGTGGTCCGCGACGGCGCGGAGATCGACGCCGGCGACCTGCGCGCACAGGTACGCGGCACCCTGCGCGGCTCGAAGACACCCGAGCGCATCACCCGCTGGCCCGAACTGCCCCGCACCCCGACCGGGAAGCTCGTGCGCCGCGACATCGTCGAGGCGCTGACCGCAGACCGACGAACGACTGTCAGGCCCGTCGGCCGACAAGGATGAGAGACCGGTCCATGAGCACCGTCGCCAACAGCACTGATCCAATAGCGGAGTTGACGCAGCGCACCGCCGTCGCGCTGCGCGGCTGGGCCCCCGAGGGCAGGGTGGAGTCGGTCGAGCCGCTCACCGGCGGCACATCGAGCCTCACCTACGTCGCCGTACTGTCGGGCGTCCCCGCCGGACACGAGCGCGTCGTCCTCAAAGTGGCCCCGCCCGGCCTGGAACCGGTCCGCAACCGCGATGTCCTGCGCCAGGCGCGGCTCATGCAGGTGCTGGCGGGCGTGCCCGGCGTACGGGTGCCGAAGGTGCTGTTCTGGGAGAAGGGCCGGCCGCCGGTCCAGCAGCCGTTCGTGGCCATGGAGTTGGTGCCCGGGGACTGTGTGGAACCGGTGCTCGTGCCGCGCGGCACCCTGCCCGCCGCACAGGTCCGGGCCCGTGCCCTCGACGCGGCCAGGATGCTCGCCCACCTCCACCGCGCGGACCCCAAGCGAACTCCCCTCGCCGTGGAGCCGGTTGTCACGCCCGGCGCCGAGATCGACCGCTGGACCCGGGCGTTCACGACGGTCCCCGAGGATCTGCGCACCGGCTACGAGGCGGTGGCGGAACGCCTGCGCGAGACCATGCCACCGGCGATGATGCCGGTGTTCACCCACGGCGACTACCGCCTCGGCAACACCCTGTGCGACGCGGACTCGGTCAACGCGGTCATCGACTGGGAGATCTGGTCCCTCGGCGACCCCCGCGTCGACATCACCTGGCTGACCTTCTTCACCGACGAGGCCCACCATCCAGCAGCACCGTCGGGAGAACCGACCGGGATGCCGACCAAGGCCGAACTCATCGACGTGTACGAGGAGACCCGGGGCGAACACCTCCCGGACCTACGCTGGTTCGAGGCCCTGACAAAATACAAGGAGTCGGCGGCCACGGCCCTACTGATCAAACGGGGCAGAAAAGCAGCCCACTTGACAGACATGCACCAGCGAATGCTGCCAGCACTACCGATCCTCCTGGCAGAAGCAACGGAACTGCTGGACTGACGGTGGGGGAAACGCGCCCCTTCAGGGGCGCGGGGAACTGCGCGACCAGCCCCCACGGCCCCGCAGTGTCAATACAACCCACCGTCCACCCGAATAAGCGCCCCAGTCGTATAACTGGACGCATCACTGGCCAGATAAAGCGCCGTACTGACGATCTCCTCGGGCCGCCCGGGCCGACCCACCGCACTGCGCGTACTCTCCCGCTTCTCCTCGGACCAAGCCTTGGAGATGTCCGTCAGAAACGGCCCCGCCGAGATCGTATTGACCCGCACAGTAGGCCCGAACTCCAATGCGAAGACAGTAGTCAGCGCATTCAACGCAGCCTTCGCCCCCGCATAAGGCCCAAACCGAGGCTGCGGAAACAACGCCCCCGACGACGACACATTGATGATCGACCCCCCACCCCCCTCCGCCATCCGCTCCCCGATCAACGAGGCAAGCCGAAACGGCCCCTTGAAGTTGACCCCGATGACCTTGTCGAACAGTTCCTCACTGGTCCCGGAAGACGACGGCGCCAAAGGCGACATCCCCGCGTTGTTGACGAGGACGTCGACCTTCCCGAACTCCCCGTACGCCGCGTCGACGAGCAGCCCGAGATCACCCCAGTGCCCCACGTGCGCCGCGACCGGCAACGCACGCCGCCCCAGCTCGCGCACCTCCTCCGCCACCGCCTCGCACGCGTCCATCTTCCGGCTGGCGATCACCACATCCGCCCCGGCGGCGGCAAACGCCCGCACCATCTCGCGCCCCAGCCCCCGGCTGCCCCCGGTGACGAGGGCAACCTTCCCGGACAGGTCGAACAGGTCGCCGCTCATACGTCCGCCCGTCCCGCGAGGCTGTCGTCCTCCACGATGTGCGCGTACCGCTTACGCGCAGCCTCCCGCTTCGGCGGGATGTGCTCGCTGGGGAACAGCCCCTCCGCCGGCCGGTAGTTCTTCAGCAGCCGCTTCGCGATCGTCGTCCGGTGCACCTCGGTGGGGCCGTCGGCGAGGGCGAGGTTCGGTGCGGCCATCCACCACTTGGCGAGCGGGAGTTCGTTGGTCGTGCCGAGCGAACCGTGCAGATGCAGGGCCCGCTGGATGACGTCGTGCAGCACCTTCGCCGTCTGGACCTTGCACATCGCGATCTGGGTGCGGGCCGCACCGTGCGGCTGGGTGTCGATGATCCACGCGGTGTGCAGCACGAGCAGCCGGAACTGCTGCAACTCCACCCAGGAGTCCGCGATGAACTGCTGCACCGCCTGCTTCTCCGCGAGCAGGGCGCCCTGCGTACGACGGGACAGCGCCCGTTCGCACATCATGTCGAAGGCGCGCGTGCACTTGCCGACCGTACGCATCGCGTGATGCACCCGGCCCCCGCCCAGCCGCGCCTGGGCGACCTTGAAGCCCTCGCCCGGGCCGCCGAGCATGGCGTCGAGCGGGACGCGGACCTGGTCGTAGCGGATGTAGGCGTGGATGCCCTCGTCGAGGTTGTCGCGTTCGTCCATGGTGCCGACGTTGCGCCTGATCTCGATGCCCGGTGTCTCGGCGGGCACGATGAACATCGACATGCGGGCGTGCGGCGGGGCGTCCGGGTCGGTGACGGCCATGACGATGAGGAAGGCCGCGTACCGGGCGTTGGACGAGAACCACTTCTCGCCGTCGATCACCCACTCGTCCCCGTCGCGCCGGGCGCGGCAGAGGAACTCCTTGGGGTCGGCGCCCGCCTGCGGCTCGGTCATCGAGAAGGTGGAGACGATGTCGCCGTCGAGCAACGGCCGCAGATAGCGGGCCTTCTGCTCCTCGGTGCCGAACATGGCGAGGATCTCGGCGTTCCCGGTGTCCGGGGCGGCGGTGCCGAAGACCGTCGGGGCCCAGTAGGAACGGCCCAGGATCTCGTTGAGGTACGCGAGCTTGACCTGTCCGTACCCCGCGCCGCCCAGTTCAGGGCCGAGATGGCAGGCCCACAGCCCTTGCTCCCGTACCTGGTCCTGGAGGGGCCGCAGGATCGCGCGGGCCTTCTCGTTGCGGGTGTCGTACGGGTCGCCCCCGTGCGGGAACAGAAGGTCGAGGGGCTCGACCTCCTCGCGTACGAAGGTCGTCGCCCAGTCCAGCTTGGCCTGGAAATCGGGTTCGATCGAGAAATCCAGCATGGCGAAAACAGTATACTTTTTACGACCCTCGGTCCATACTGGAGCGCGTTCTTCGTTGATTGGGTATGCGCAATAGCGTTCAGGAGCGTTCAGCTCGGAGGAGTTGGTCCGATGCAGAGGCCCATGGAAGGTGTGCGGGTTCTCGAGGTCGCACAGTTCACCTTCGTCCCGGCGGCGGGCGCCGTGCTCGCGGACTGGGGCGCCGATGTGATCAAGATCGAGCATGCCGAACGGGGTGACGGCCAGCGCGGTCTGGTGCGGGTGCTCGGGTACGACGCTGTCAGCAAGGATTCGTCGTTCTTCCCCATCGTGGAAGGCCCCAACCGCGGGAAACGGAGTGTCGGCCTCGCTCTGGAGAAGGCGTCGGCGCGACGCGTGCTGGACGACCTGATCCGCACCAGCGATGTGTTCCTGACCAACTTCCTGCCCGACGCGCGGGCCAAGCTGCGCATCGACGTCGAGGACGTCCGGGCGGTCAACCCGGACATCATCTACGTCCGGGGCAGCGGCTTCGGCGCCCGTGGGGAGGAGGCGGGCAAGGGCGGCTACGACAGTACGGCCTTCTGGGCGCGCGGTGGCAGCGCCGCCGGTGTCACCCCGGCCGGCGCGGAGCGGATGATCCGGATGCCCGCCGGTGCCTACGGCGACTCGATGGGCGGCATGACCATCGCCGGAGGCATTGCCGCCGCGCTCTACTCCCGCGCCACGACCGGCGAACCGTCCGTCGTGGACGTGTCGTTGATCGGCGTGGGCGCCTGGGCGACGCAGTTCACGGTCAACATGGCGCTGATGAACGGCGGCCCGCTCCCGGTGAACACCCAACCCCGGTACGGCTCGGCCACCAACCCGCTCATCGGCGCCTTCCGCACCTCGGACGGCCGCTGGATCGAACTGTCGATGCTGCAACCCGGCCGGTACTGGGCCGAGTTCTGTAAACTGGCCGGCCGCGAGGAACTCGCCCGCGACGAACGCTTCGACAGCACCGAGAAGTTGATGGCGAACGCCGCCGAGGCCGCCGAGATCGTCGCCGGGCTCATCGCGTCCCGCCCGTACGACGAGTGGGTCGGGATTCTCTCCAGGGGCGAGGGCCAGTGGGCGGCCGTACAGAGCGCCTGGGAGGTCGGTCAGGATCCCGCGCTGCGTGCCAACGGCCTCATCGCCCCCGTCGTGGACGCCGACGGCGTCGAGCGTGAACTCATCGCCAACCCGGTGCAGTTCGACGAGACCCCGGCCGGTCTGACCCGGGCACCCCAGTTCGCGGAGCACACCGACGACGTCCTGCGCTCGCTCGGGCTCAGCGAGGAGGAGCTGATCGCGCTCAAGATCGAGGGCGCGGCGACCTGACCCCCGTAGGACACCTGACCTCGTGCGACGTGACGGACGTACGACGAGAGGAGCCGTGATGAGTACGACGCTCGAACCCGACGGAACCCACGACGGAGTCCCCGCCTACCACTTCGACAACCGGCTCAGCGGGCCGGTCCTCAGTCACCAGCGGCGCTGGGACGAACTGGCCGGCACCCACTCGGGGTTCCGGAGCACCATCGCGCAAGGGTACTGGGTCGTCACCGAGAGCGAGGCGATCCAGCGGGCGCTCCAGGACTGGCGGACGTTCTCCAGCGAGTCGGTGACGGTCCTCAACCCGAATCCGAAGTTCCTGTGGATCCCGGAGATGCTGGATCCGCCCCACCACACCGAGTGGCGACGGCTGCTGGGCAAGCACTTCTCGCCGAAGGCCGCCGCCGCAGACGAGCCGAAGTACCGCA
The DNA here is from genome assembly GCF_053599695.1 of Streptomyces sp. NPDC000878. Taxonomy (NCBI): domain Bacteria; kingdom Bacillati; phylum Actinomycetota; class Actinomycetes; order Kitasatosporales; family Streptomycetaceae; genus Streptomyces; species Streptomyces sp. NPDC000878. The sequence continues at coordinate 53,253 of NZ_JBSFMT010000038.1, forward strand.
GGATCGCCGGCGAACTCATCGACGGCCTGAAGGACGCCGGCAGCGCCGATGTCCTCGACGCCTTCGCCCGCCAGTTCCCGACCCGGATCTTCATGGACCTGATGGGGCTGCCCGAGGCGGACCTCGGCCAGTTCCTCCACTGGACACACGATCTGCTGCACCTGACCTACGACGAAGACCCCGACGGACAGCGGCAGTTGGCCGCCATGACCGCCGTGTCGGACTACTTCGACGAGCAGATCGCCCTGCGCCGCGAGACCCCCCGCGACGACCTGCTCTCGCGGGCGATGACCTGGACGATCGACGGCGAGAAGATCAGCGACCGGGACATGCACGCGTTCTGCGTCCTGTTCTTCCAGGCCGGCTTCGACACCGTCCCGATCTCGGTCGGCTGGTCGTTCTACCACTTCGCCACGCACCCGGAGCAGCGTGCGGCGATCGTCGCCGACCCCTCGCTCATCTCCACCGCCGTGGAGGAGATCCTGCGCGTCTACTCGCCCGTCGTCCCGGCCCGCAAGGCCACCCGCGACGTCGAGGTCGGCGGCTGCCCGGTCCGGGCCGGCGACATGGTGATGCTCCCGGTCGCCGTCACCAACCGCGATCCCGGACGGTACGACAATCCGCTGGAGGTGGATCTGCACCGCGAGACCACCAACCACATCGCCTTCGGCTCGGGCCCCCACCGCTGCCTCGGCTCGCACCTCGCCCGCCTGGAACTCAACGTGGCGATCGAGGAGTGGCACCGCCGCATCCCCGACTACGAGATCGAGCCCGGCCAGGACCTCGAAGCGCACGGCAACATGTACGGCGTCAAGCAGCTGCGGCTCACCTGGTGAGCGGCGCGGTGACTCATATCCTGAGCGCGGCCGACCTCTACCACACGGGGATCGTGGTCCGGGACGTCGACGAGTGGAAGGCCCGGCTGACCGAGGTCGCGGGCTACCGGTGGACCGAGACCATGACCGCCGAACTGCCGGTGCGCATGGTGGACGGGGAACGCGTGCTCGGCCTGTGCTGGACGTACTCGCTCGACGCCCCGCACATCGAACTCACGCAGGAGATCCCGGGAACGCCCTGGACGGCGACCGGGCACATGGCCACGCACCACCTCGGCTACTTCTGCGACGACGTTCCGACGACCTCGAAACGGCTGGTGGAGGCGGGCTTCCCGCTGGAGGCCTGTGCCGTGATCGACGGCGAGCCGTCGATCTTCGCCTACCACCTGGCGCCCAACGGCATCCGGATCGAGATCGTGGACCGCGCCCGGATGCCGGACTTCGCCGCCTATCTGCGGTCGAAGTCACCCCGCAGAGATGGATGACGCACACGTGGCACCGACCTCCACCACGTCCACCACGTCCACGACCTTCACCGAGGAGCACGAGGCACTCCGTTCGACGCTGCGCCGCTTCCTCGCGGACAAGGCACCGAGCGAGGCGGTGCGCCGCTCGATGGAGTCCGACGAGGGCCACGACCCGGCGCTCTGGCGGCAGATGGCGGACCAACTCGGCCTGCACGGCCTCGCGTTGCCGGAGGAGTACGGCGGTTTCGGCGGCGGTCCGGTCGAGTTGGGCATCGTCCTGGAGGAACTGGGGCGGGTCCTGCTGCCCTCCCCGTACTTCGCCACGGTCGCCCTCGCCGGCCAGGCCCTCGCCGTGTCCGGCGACGACACGGCGAAGGCGCGCTGGCTGCCCGCCATCGCCGACGGTTCGCTGACCGGCACCCTGGCGCTGGCCGAGGCGGACGGGTCGTGGCGCGTCGAGGACGTGGCCGCCTCGGCGACGCGCGACGGCACGGGCTGGCGGGTGTCGGGCACGAAGATGTTCGTGATCGACGGCCACAGCGCCGACCTGCTCCTCATCGCCGCCCGCGCCGACACCGGCCCCGGCCTGTTCGCCGTGGACGGCACCGCGCCCGGGGTGACCCGCACCCGGCTGGAGGCGCTCGACCCGACGCGGCGCCTTGCGCGGGTCGACCTCGACGGTGCTGCGGCGATACGGGTCGGCCCGGAGGGAGACGCCACGGAGTACCTCCGTACCGTCGTCGACCGGGTGGCCGTGGCGCTGGCCGCCGAGCAGGTCGGCGGGGCGCAGGCCTGTCTGGACGCGGCGGTGGAGTACGCGAAGGTCCGGGTCCAGTTCGGCCGTCCCGTCGGGTCGTTCCAGGCGGTCAAGCACAAGTGTGCCGACATGCTGCTCCAGGTCGAGGCGGCCAGGTCGGCGGCCTACCACGCGATGTCCGTGGCCGCCGGGGAACCGGGCGAACTGCCGGTGTCCGCCGCGCTCGCCGCCGCGTACTGCGCGAACGCCTTCACCCATGCCGCCAAGGAGAACATCCAGATCCACGGCGGCATCGGCTACACGTGGGAGCACGACGCGCATCTGTACCTGAAGCGCGCGAAGTCCTCGGAGCAGCTCTTCGGCAGCCCGGCCGCGCACCGGGCCCGGCTGGCCGACCTGGTCGGAATCTGAGCAATTTCAGGTCACTGAATCACGTGGTTCTTGTCACTCAGTGCCTGAATCCATGCGTCCGGCGGTAAGTGATCATCAATTCAGTGTACTTTATAGGCCTGGTGACGAAAGGCTGCTCCCGTGGGAATTCGCGACCGCCTGTCCCGGCTGCTGACCGAGGCCCCCGCCGACGCCGAGGCGATCGAGTACGAGGGCGACTGGTGGACCTGGGGGCAGATCCAGGAGACCGCGCGTGGTGCCGTCGACGCGCTCGACGCACTGGGACTGCCCGCCGGTGCTCGCGTCGGAGTCGTCCTGGAGAACCGGCCCGAGCACGTGGCCGTGGTCGCCGCGGTGATCGCCTCCGGGCGCTGCCTGGTGATGCTGAGCCCGTTGCAGCCCGCGGCACGCCTCGCCGACGACATCGCGCGCTGTGCGCCACCCGTCCTCGTCGCGGGCGCCGAAGTCCTGGCCCGCGAGGGCGTGTTGAGCACGGTGACCGCGCACGGCGCGGCGCTGGAGACCGGCACCGACGGCATCATCAAGCTCGCGGGCGGTACGCCGTCCCCCGGGGCGCCCGCCGCCGGCCCGGACGTCGTCGTGGAGATGCTCACCTCGGGCACCACCGGCCCCCCGAAACGCGTGCACCTGCGCATCGGCCAACTCGACCAGGCCCTCGTCTCCGGTGGCCAGACCCCGAAGGACGCGCGGCTGCTGTCACGGTCGGCGGCGCTGGTGGCCACCCCGCTCGTGCACATCAGCGGCCTGTGGCGGGCGCTCGCCTGTCTCGCGACCGGGCGTCGCATGCTGCTGATGCCCAGGTTCGCCGTCGAACCCTGGGTGGGCGCGGTGGAACGGCACCGGCTGCGGGCGGCGAGCCTCGTACCGGCCGCCATCCGTGCCGTACTCGACTCCGGCGTCCCGAAGGACCGGCTGGCGAGCCTCCAGGTCGTCACCTCCGGCACCGCGCCCTGCCCGGCGGAACTCGCCGACGCGTTCTTCCGTACGTACGGCATCCCCGTACTCATGACCTACGGGGCCACCGAGTTCGCCGGAGCGGTGGTCGGCTGGACGCTGCCGCTGCACGAGCGGTGGTGGCAGCGGAAGGCGGGCAGCGCCGGACGCGCCTTCGACGGCGTCGAGTTGAGGGTGACCGGTGAGGACGGCGCCGAACTGCCCGTCGACAGGCCCGGCCGCCTGGAGGTCCGTACCGAGCAGAGCACCGGGGGCGGCCGGGCCTGGACGCGGACCAGCGATCTCGCCCGGATCGACGCCGACCGGTTCGTCTGGATCGAGGGCCGCGCCGACGACGCCATCATCCGGGGTGGCTTCAAGGTGCAGCCGGAGACCGTCCAACGCGTCCTGGAGACCCACCCCGCCGTCCGCGAGGCGGCCGTCGCGGGACTGCCGGACCCGAGGCTTGGCGAGATACCGGTCGCGGCGGTCGAGACCGAGCCCGGCCTGACCGCCCCGGACACCGCCGACCTCGTCGCCCTCTGCCGGTCCCGGCTCACCCCGTACGAGGTGCCGGCGCACATCGTCGTCGTCGACGCGCTGCCCCGGACCCCGTCGAGCAAGGTCAGCCGCGTGGACCTGCTGGAACTGGTCCGTGTCCGGCTCGCACAGCAGCAGCGCGTCAAGGAGGAACAGCGATGACGGGTACGGGAGTTACGGACACGGCGGGGAAGCCCGCCGAGCGGTTCGGCGTCCTCACCGACGAGGCGGTCGAACGCTCCCGCCGCCGCCTCGGCGTCCCGCAGCCCCAGCACAACCCCCCGCACAACTACGAGGTGACCTGGGACGGCGTACGCCACTTCGCGTACGGCTACGGCGACGACAACCCCCTGTACTGCGACCCGGACCACGCGGCCCGCACCCGCTGGGGCTCGCTCGTCGCACCGCCCACCTTCCTCTACACGATGGGGGAGGACGCCGCCCCGAAGCCCGACCCGGAGACCAAGGCGCTGCTGAAGGGCGACCCCTTCGCCGGGCTCGGCTCCTACCAGGCCGTGATGGAGTTCGAGTGGTGGCGTCCGCTCCAACTGGGCGACCGCTGCCGCGTGTTGCAGACCCAGGTGGGCGTCCACCTCAAGCCCAGCAGCTTCGGCGGGCGCACGGCACACGTCGTCCGCGACTACCTGTACGCCAACGGGCGGGGCGAGATGCACGCCCTGCGCCGAGGCACCTGGATCAACGCCGAACGGCACACGTCGAAGAAGCGGGCGAAGGAGCACCTGGCCCAGGAGCCCTACACCGTCGAGCAGTTGGCCGAGATCGACGCCGCCTACGCGGCCGAGACCCGGCGCGGTGCCGAACCCCGCTACTGGGAGGACGTCGAGATCGGCGACGAACTCCAGCCCCGGGTGAAGGGGCCGCTGACCACCACGGACGTGGTCGTCTGGCATCTGGGCTGGGGTATGCAGCTCACCCCGCCCGGCGCCTTCGGGATCGCCGCACGCGTCCGGCGCAAGGCCCCGGGACTGTATCCGCCGAACCCCATGAACATCCCGGACACCGTGCAGCGGCTGCACTGGGAACCCGCGCGGGCGAAGGAACTCGGGCTGCCGAACCCGTACGACTACGGCGGGATGCGCGAGACCTGGCTGTGCCATCTGCTCACCGACTGGATCGGCGACGACGGCTGGCTGTGGCAACTCCGCTGCGAGCACCGCAAGTTCAACTATCTCGGCGACACCACCTGGGTACGCGGCACGGTCGTCGACAAGCGCCGGGTGGCCGGGCGGGCCGAGGTGCACATCGAGGTGCGGTGCGAGAACCAGCGCGGTGAGGTGACCACACCCGGTACGGCGGTCGTCCTGCTCCCGACCCGCGACCGCGCCGTCGACCTCCCGGCACCGCCCGCGGAGGACCTGGACGGCATGGTCGCCCATGAACTGGCCCAATTCGCCGTGACCGGCGATCAGTTGCACGATTCGAGGAGGTAGGCGTGTCGGACGAGGTGCTGGTGGAGCGCCGAGGCGCGGTCCAGGTCATCACGATCAACCGCCCGGCGGTGAAGAACGCGCTGGACGCCGGGGTGGCCGCCGGAGTGGCGGCAGCCGTGGACGAACTCGACGAGTCGGACGAACTGCGGGCCGGCGTGCTCACCGGGGCCGGCGGCACGTTCTCGGCGGGCATGGACCTCAAGGCGTGGCTGCGGGGCGAGTCACCCGCGATCGAGGGCCGAGGCCTGTGCGGGATCACCCTGACCCCGCCGCGCAAACCGCTGGTCGCCGCGGTGGAGGGCTGGGCCCTGGCCGGCGGCTTCGAACTGCTGCTTGCCTGCGACCTGGTGGTCGCCTCCCGCACGGCACGGCTCGGCGTCCCGGAGGTTCGGCGGTCCCTGGTCGCCCGCGCCGGCGCGGCCCTCCACCTCCCGCGCCGCATCCCGTACGCCATCGCGCTGGAACTCCTCCTGACCGGCGAACCGATCAGCGCCGTACGGGCGGCCGAGGTCGGCCTGGTCAACCGGCTCACCGAAGAGGGCGGCGCGCTCGACGGAGCCCTCGCACTCGCCGCGACGATCGCGGCCAACGGCCCGCTCGCCGTCGCGGCCACGAAGGGGATCGCGAGCCACGCCACGGACTGGACGCTGGAGGAGGGATGGGCGCGGCAGTTCGAGATCGCCGCTCCGGTGTTCCAGTCGGAGGACGCCCGAGAAGGGGCCGCCGCGTTCGCGGAGAAGAGGGCGGCGGTCTGGAAGGGCCGCTGACCACACCGTACGCAAGTCTGCGGAAATTGAGTGTCCGTAATTCGAGTGGGCTGGGAGGGGTGACCATGACGACGGGAACGGGACCTCTCGCTGGCTGCCGGGTGGTCGAACTCGGTGGCATCGGACCGGGGCCGTTCGCCGGGATGCTGCTGGCCGACCTCGGGGCGGAGGTCGTCCGGGTGGACCGGCCCGGGCGGGCGGACGAACCGGACGCGGGCGGACCGGCGGATGTCCTCAACCGGGGGAAACGGTCGGTCGTACTCGACCTCAAAGACCCGGCCGGAGCCGCCGCGCTCCTCCAACTCGTCGAGCGCGCCGACGCGTTGATCGAGGGGTTCCGCCCCGGAGTAACCGAACGCCTCGGCATCGGACCGCACGACTGTCTGGCCCGCAACCCCCGCCTGGTCTACGGCCGGATGACGGGCTGGGGCCAGGAGGGCCCGCTGGCCGCAGCCGCCGGACACGACATCACCTACATCGCGCTGACGGGCGCGCTCGGCGCGATGGGGGAGGCGGGCGGTCCGCCACAGATCCCGCTCAACCTCGTCGGCGACTTCGGGGGCGGCGGTGCCTACCTCGTGATCGGCGTCCTGGCCGCCCTGCACGCCGCCGCGCGCACCGGCGAAGGACAGGTCGTCGACGCGGCCATCGTCGACGGCACCGCCCACCTCCTCGCCAGCACCTTTGCCAAGCTCGCGCGCGACGAGTGGAGCGACGAACGAGGCGTCAACCGCTTCGACGGAGGCTGGCCCTTCTACGCCGTGTACGAGACCCGGGACGGCCGCCATGTGGCCGTCGGCGCGCTGGAGCGCAAGTTCTACCGCCGACTGGTCGAGCTGCTCGACCTGGGCGTCGACCCGGAACGCCAGCACGACCGTTCGGCCTGGCCGCAGCTCCGGCAACTGCTGGAGAAGCGGTTCGCGGAGCGCACCCGGGACGAGTGGGCGGAACTGTTCGAGGGGACCGACGCCTGCGTGGCCCCCGTACTGAGCCTCACCGAGGCGGCAGCCCATCCCCATCTGGCCGCGCGCGCAAGCCTGTTCACGCGGGACGGAGTGGTCCAGCCCGCCGCAGCACCCCGCTTCTCGGCGACGCCTTCAAGCCCGGGCCGGGTGGCCCCGGCAGTCGGCGCGGACACCCGAGAGGTGTTCCAGGACTGGGGCGTGCGTTTCCCCGGAACAACCCGAGTGACCTGAAGAGACCAACTAGCCAGAGATACCCAACTAACCCGACTGACCAGGGAGTTGTCATGCGAGACGCCGTCATCGTCGACGCCGTACGCACCCCGATCGGCAAGCGCAACGGCTCGCTGGCATCGGTGCACGCGGCGGATCTGTCGGCCGAGGTGCTCAAGGCCCTCGTCGAACGCACCGGCATCGACCCCGGCACGGTCGACGACGTGGTCTGGGGCTGTGTCACCCAGATCGGCGACCAGTCCAGCAACGTCGGCCGCTTCGCCGTACTCGCCGCCGGCTGGCCCGAACACGTCCCGGCCGTCACGGTCAACCGGGCCTGCGGCTCCAGCCAACAGGCGGTCGACCAAGCCGCGCACGCCGTCATGGCGGGGCAGTACGACATCGTGGTCGCGGGCGGCGTCGAGACCATGAGCAGGGTGCCGCTCGGCTCGCACCGGACCACGGGACAGCCGTACGGACCGGCCGCCATCGCCCGCTACGACGGCTTCGAGTTCAGTCAGGGCGTCGGAGCCGAACTCATCGCCGAACGCTGGAAGTTGAGCCGCAACCGGCTCGACGAGTTCGCCTCGGCGTCGCACGCGAAAGCGGCGGCGGCGATCGACGCGGGCGTCTTCGACGACCACATCGTGCCGATCGAGGTGGACGGCACCAAGTTCACCACGGACGAGGGCCTGCGGCGCGGCACGACCCCCGACACCCTGGCCAAGCTCAAGCCGTCCTTCAAGGAGGACGGCGTGATCCACGCCGGCAACGCCTCCCAGATCTCCGACGGCGCCGCGGCTCTGCTCATCACCACCCCGGAACGCGCCCGCGACCTGGGCCTCACCCCGATCGCCCGCTACCACACCGGAGCGGTGAGCGGCGCGGACCCGATCACCATGCTCCTGGGCCCGATCCCCGCGACGGAGAAGGTCCTGCGCCGCTCCGGCCTGACGATCGAGGACATGGGCGTCTACGAGGTCAACGAGGCCTTCGCCCCGGTCCCGTTGGCCTGGCTGGCAGAAACGGGAGCCGACCCCGAGCGCCTCAACCCCCTGGGCGGCGCAATAGGCGTAGGCCACCCCCTGGGCGGCTCCGGCGCCATCCTGATGACAAGGCTGCTGGCAAGGATGCGCCAACAGGGCTTGCGGTACGGCCTCCAGACGATGTGCGAAGGAGGCGGCACAGCAAACGCAACGATTATCGAGCTGATCTGATCCAGAAGGGGGCGCCTGGAGTTTTTAGGGGCGCGGGGAACTGCGCGACCAGCCACGACGGCGCAGCAGCCAAAAAACAACCCACCGCGGCACGACCAACTAGCGGGGCAACCCCAACCCCCGCTCAGCAACCTGCGTACGCAACACCTCGTTAGCCCCACCAGCAATGGTGAACGCCCGCGAGTACAGATGCGCATCCTGCCACCACCCACCCGCCAAAACCCCCGCATCCCCCTCGACAAGCAACCCATCAGTCCCCTGTAGCCGCACACCGAAGTCCGCAAGGTCATGATTCAGCTCACTGAAGAAGATCTTGCCCAACAGGGCGTCCCCAACTTCCTCCGTACCGTGCAGCATCCGCGACTGCGCCAGCGAAATCATCGCCGCATTCACCTGCACCCGCGCAGCCAACTCCCCGACAGCCTGCCGGGGCGCGGAGTCCTCCAACGCGGCCCCCGCGAGCCGCACAAGATCATCCAGTACGGCGAACAACTCGGCCCCCCGCGCGGCAACCCCGGACCGCTCACGCCCGAGGCTGCTCATCGCCACCCGCCACCCGTCGTTCACCCGCCCGATGACGTTCGAGGCCGGAATCCGAACCCCGTCGAGGAACACCTCGTTGAAGTCGGTGGTCCCGGTTATCTCCCGCAACGGCCGGACATCAACTCCCGGACTGCGCATGTCCAGCGCGAACGCCGTGATCCCCTTGTGCTTGGGCACGTCACCGTCGGTACGGGCGAGCAGGTACCCCATATCGGCATGCTGCCCGTTGGTCGTCCACACCTTCTGCCCGTCGACGACGTACACCGCGTCGTCGCCCTCGCCCTCACCTTCCCTGCGTGCCCGAGTCCGCAGCGAGGCAAGGTCGCTGCCCGCCTCCGGCTCGCTGAACAACTGGCACCACACGTCCTCGCAGGCCCGGATACGGGGCAGAAAACGCGCCCGCTGGTCGTCGGTGCCGAAATCCAGCAACGCACCCGAGGCCAGCGAGGCCGCGCCGACCGGCGGCCAGGTGCGGGCGCGGGCGATCTCCTCGGCGACGACGAACGGTTCGAGGGGATGCGCGTCGGGCCGGCCCCCGTACTCGGCGGGCCAGTCGATGCCGAGAAAGCCCGCCCCGTACAGCTTCGCGGTCCACTCCCGGATCGCCGGCATCAGCGCGGGCTCGGGGGCCCGTACACCGGAGTGGGTCTTGACGCCGGGCGCGTGTTCCGCGACGAAGGCCCGCACTTTCCTGCGGAACGCTTCGAGTTCGGGTGTGGACTCCAGTCGCATCGCTGCCGGCTCCTTAACGTCGTCGTCATGCGCACGATCTCGAAATGAGGGTACTCTAACGGGGTCGACTGGCTCCCGCCAGAGACCAGGAACAAGTAGCAGCGAGAACGGGTAACACCGACCCGATCTCGGCATAACGGGCCCGACCTGCACGTCACCCGCGCCACCGGCGAATAGACTTGGGGATCCGCAATACCCCCTCTGAGGAGTTGGCCCCATGGCGACTGCCGTCGATCGCGAACCCGCCGACGGCGAGGCCGGTGTCCCGGTCGGCAAGCTGGCCGCGCAGACCGCGCAGCGCATCGAGGCGACCGTGATCCGCCAGGGCTGGCCCGTCGGCGAGTCCCTGGGCTCCGAGGTCGACCTGCGTGAGCGCCTCGGTGTGAGCCGTGCGGTGCTGCGTGAGGCCGTGCGGCTGGTCGAGCACCACCAGGTCGCCCGGATGCGGCGCGGCCCGAACGGCGGCCTGATCGTCTGCGCCCCCGACGCGGGACCGGCGACCCGGGCCATGGTGATCTACCTCGAATACGTCGGCACCAGCGTCACGGACCTGCTCCAGGCCCGCCAGCTCCTCGAACCGATCGCCGCCGGCCTGGCCGCCGACCGCATCACCGAGGAGGGCATCGCCACCCTCCGTGCCACGCTCGACAGCGAACTCGGTCACTGGGACGACCCGTCGGTCCACTCGCAGGACCCCCTGCACCCGGTGCTCGGCCAGCTGTCCGGAAACCCGGTGCTGCACCTGTTCATCGACGTGCTCACCCGCCTCACCGCCCGCTACGCGCACACCTCCCGCCGGGTCACCAAGGCGGAGATGCACGCGGCGAAGGAGACCTCGCACCGGGCCCACCGCGCTGTCGTCGAGGCCGTGATCGCCGACGACGGCGCCCGCGCGCAGACCGAACTCACGGCCCATCTGGAGTCGGTCGCCGCCTGGATCGAGAAGCACCGGGTGCGGCGCGGGCAGCGCATCGCGGGGAACGTGATCGAGCCCGAACTGGTCGAGGGCCTGCGGGCCAAGCTCGCCGAGGTGGTGGCCTCCCGTATCCACGACGACATCGCCGCGCGGGGCTGGCAGATCGGCATGGTGCTCGGTTCGGAGGCCGACCTGCTGGCCCGCTACGGCATCAGCCGGGCCGTGCTGCGGGAGGCCGTCCGGCTCCTGGAGTACCACTCGGTCGCGCGGATGCGCCGGGGCCCCGGCGGTGGACTCGTCGTCACCGCGCCGGAGCCGCAGGCCAGCATCGACACGATGGCGCTCTTCCTCGAATACCAGGGCGTCACCGCCGACGACCTGCGGATCGTGCGCAACGCCATCGAACTCGGCATCATCGCCAGGGTGACCGCCCGCCATGCGGCGGGCGACGCCGAGGTCGTCGAGCGCCTCACGAAGGCCGTCCGGTGGGCCACCGAAGGCCCCGCCGACGACCTGCGCAAGGCCGACCTGTTCCACTCCGAACTGGCGGCCCTGTCCGACAACCCGGTGCTGTCGCTCTTCCTCGCCATCATCACCGAACTGTTCCGCCGCCACGCCTCCGGCCATGACCGTCCCCTGCCCGGTGACACGGCGGCCGAAGAGGTCCAGCACGTGCACCAGCGCATCCTCGACGCGATCGTGCAGGGCGACGCCGGGGTCGCCCGCCACCGCATGGGCCGTCATTTGGATGCACTCATTCCCTGGTGGCACTGAGACAGATCGAGGTGGCGCGAGACTGAGCTGCCACTTTCCTGATCGCCCTGGACCGAGAGAGGTAATTACGTATACTGAATAGGGTCCACCGAAGGAGCTTCGATGCGTCGGACCCTGTTCGCACAGGATCACGAGGACTTCCGTCTCCTGGTCCGTGACTTCCTCGCCCGCGAAGTGCTCCCGGTGTACGAGGACTGGCGCCGCGCCGGCCTCGTCCCCCGTGATCTGTTCACCGCACTGGGCAAGCTCGGCATCATCGGCACGGCGATCCCCGAGGAGTACGGCGGGGGCGGTCAGGACGACTACCGCTTCAACGTCGTCATCCAGGAGGAGTGCGCCCGCGCCGGCGTGACCCTGGGCGGTCTGCGCACCCATCTCGACGTCGTCGTCCCGTACTTCACCGGGCTGGCCAACGCCGAGCAGCGCGCCCGCTGGTTCCCGGGGCTGGCCTCGGGCGAGCTGTACACCGCCGTCGCGATGAGCGAACCGGGGACCGGCTCGGACCTGGCCGGCGTCACGACGAAGGCCGTCCGTGAGGGCGACTTCTACGTCCTCAGCGGGGCGAAGACCTTCATCACCGGCGGTCACCACGCCGACCTGGTGATCGTCGTGGCCCGCACCGCCACCGACCCGGACAACCGACGCGCGGGGCTGTCCCTGCTGGTGGTGGAGAAGGGCATGCCCGGGTTCACCGTCGGGCGCAAGCTGGAGAAGATCGGACTCCAGGTCCAGGACACCGTCGAGCTGTCCTTCGACGGCGTCCGCGTCCCCGCCGCCAACCTGCTCGGCGAGGAGGGTGCCGCCTTCTCCCTCCTCGGCCGCAACCTGGCGCAGGAACGGCTGGCGATCGCGGTCGGCGCCGTCGCCCAGGCCCGCGCCGCGATCGACCTGACCGTCACCTACGTACGCGACCGGACCGTCTTCGGGAAACCGGTCGCCCACTTCCAGAACACGAAGTTCGAACTCGCCGCCCTGGACACCGAGTTGACGGCCGCTCAGGCCCTGCTCGACGCGGCGATCACCGCGCTCGTCGCCGGTGAGCTGAGCCCCGTCGACGCGGCCAGGACCAAGCTGTTCTGCACCGAGACACAGGGCCGCGTCGTCGACCGCTGCCTCCAACTGCACGGCGGCTACGGCTACATCCTCGAATCGCCGATCGCCCGGCTGTACACGGACGCCAGGGTGACCCGCATCTACGGCGGCACCAGCGAGGTCCTCAAGACCATCATCAGCAAGTCCCTGGGCCTGTAAGGAGTTTGATGTGAACATCGACGGATCGTCGGCGCTGGTCACCGGAGGCGCCTCCGGCCTCGGCCTGGCCACCGCCCGCCGGATCATCGAGCGCGGCGGCAAGGTCGTCCTCGCCGACATCTCCGAGGAACAGGGCGTCAAGGCGGTCGCCGACCTCGGTGATACCGCCCGCTTCGTCCGCGCCGACGTCACCGACGAGACCGCGGTCACGGCCGCCCTCGACACCGCGGCCGAACTCGGCCCGCTGCGCTTCGTCGTGCACTGCGCGGGCCGTGGAGGAGACCGCACCCGGATCATCGACCGCGACCGCAACCCCGGCGAACTCGACACGTTCGCCGAGGTCGTACGGGTCAACCTGATCGGCACCTACAACGTGCTGCGCCTGGCCGCCGCCCGCCTCTCCGGCAACGAGGTCGTCGACGGCGACCGGGGCGCGGTCGTCCTGACCGCGTCGGTCGCCGCGTTCGACGGCCAGATCGGCCAGACCTCCTACACCGCTTCCAAGGCGGGCGTGCACGGCATCACCCTGGTCGCCGCCCGTGACCTGGCCAGCTGGCAGATCCGGGTGAACACCATCGCCCCCGGCGTCATGGACACCCCGATGCTCGGCCGGCTCCGTGAGGACATCCGCGACGGACTCGCCGCGTCCGTCCCGCACCCCAAGCGGCTGGGCGACCCGGACGACTACGCGCGCCTCGCCGTCGAGATGCTGGAGAACCCGTACCTCAACGGCCAGACCGTCCGCCTCGACGGCGCCATCCGTATGGCTCCGCGGTGACCGACGCGCGCTTCCGCGCCGAACTGCGCGACTTCCTGACGGACCATCACCCCGGTCGCCGCCCCAAGGACCGTGCCGAACGCCTCACTTGGCAGAAGAAGTGGCTGGCCACCCTGTACGACGCCGGCTTCGCCGGACCGAGCTGGCCACGGGAGTACGGCGGCATGGGCCTGCCCTTCGCCCACCAGGTCATCTACCAGGAGGAGTACGCGCGCGCTCGAGTGCCGGGACCGCTCGGCACCGGGCTCGGCATCGCCGCGCCCACCCTCATCACCTACGGCAGCCCCGAGCAGAAGGAGCGCTTCCTGCGCCCCATGCTGCGCGGTGACGCGGTCTGGGCGCAGGGCTACTCGGAGCCGGAGGCGGGCTCGGACCTGCCCGCGCTGCGGACGACCGCCCGCCGCGAGGGCGGCGGCCCCGACGACTCCGGTGCCGTGTACGTCGTCAACGGGCAGAAGGTGTGGAACAGTTCGGCCGACATCGCCGACATCCTCTTCACCCTGGTCCGCACCGGACCGCCCGACTCCCGCCAGGACGGCATCAGTTACCTCCTGATCGACGCGCACGCCCCGGGCGTCACCATCAGGCCGCTGCGGGACCTGACCGGGGACGCGCACTTCTGCGAGATCTTCTTCGACGACGTACGCGTGCCGGTGGCCGACCGGATCGGCCCGGAGAACGGCGGCTGGCCCCTCGTACGCACGAGTCTCGGCCATGAACGCGCGGCCGGTGCGATGAACCAGGCGGCGCTGTACCGGCGCGTCCTCGACGAACTGGTCGAACTGGCCCAAGAGCGCGGCGCGACGGCGGACCCGCTGGCCCGCGACCGGCTCGCCGACTTCGAGATCCGGGTCCGGATCATGCGGCTCACCGGGATGCGCACCATCGCCGACATCCTCGCCAGGGGCGAACCCGGCCCGGCCTCCTCGACCTCGCGACTCTTCATCGCCCTGTTCGAGCAGGACCTGCACGAGTTCGCCGTCGACCTCCTGGGCCCCTACGGCATCCTCGGTCGCCGCGATCCGCACGCCGTCCAGCGTGGCCGCTGGGTGTGGGGCTTCCTGCGCACCCGGGCCTCCACGATCGGCGCGGGCACCGCCGAGATCCAGCGCAACACCATCGCCGAACAGGTACTGGGCCTGCCCCGTGACCCGGCGATGCCCACGACGGAGAGGACGCGATGAGAGCCGCACGCTGTACGGAGTACGGGCCCCCGGCAGGCCTGGGCGTCGTCGAACTCGACGACCTCGAACCAGGCCCGGGAGAGGTGCTGGTCCGGGTCCACGCCGCGGCCGTCAACTTCCCCGACGTCCTGCTCGTGGCGGACCGCTACCAGGTCCCCGCGCCCCTGCCGTTCACGCCCGGCAGCGAGTTCGCCGGCGTCGTGGCCGCGCTGGGGCCTGGGGTGTCCGGCCCGCCGGTGGGCTCACCCGTGGCCGGGGCGGTGCTGACCGGCGCCTTCGCCGAGCAGGTCGTGGTGCCGGTGGCAGGGCTGCGCCCGGTCCCTGAGGGGCTCGACATGGTCCACGCCGCCGCGTTCCACGTGACCTACGCGACCGCCTACCACGCCCTGACCACCGTGGGGCAGGGCACGGCGGGGGAGTGGGCGGCGGTGCTCGGTGCGGCGGGCGGGGTCGGCTCCGCGGCCGTCGACGTCGCGACCCGGCTCGGGATGCGCGTGGTCGCCGCCGCGTCGAGCGAGGAGCGGCTCGCGGTCGCCCGCAAACTCGGGGCGGCGGCAGGCGTGGACTACGTCCGCGAGGACCTGAAGACCCGGCTGCGTGAACTGACGGACGGCGGCGTCCACTTGGTGGTCGACCCGGTCGGCGGCGACCATGCCGAGGCCGCCCTGCGCGCACTGCGGCGGGGCGGTCGGTTCGTCACGGTGGGCTACGCCGACGGGAAGATCCCCCGGATCCCGCTCAACCTGGTGCTGCTCAAGGACGCGGTCGTACGGGGCTTCGAGATCCGGATGCTGCGCCAGTACGCCCCGGACGCGGTGGCCGCCGGCGACCGGGCGCTCGCCGGGATGGTCCGCGACGGGATGCGCCCGCTCGTCTCCCGCGTCCACCCGCTCGCCGACGTGGCCGCCGCCCTGACCGACGTCGCGGAACGCCGGACCACCGGGAAGGTCGTCATCGACATGACGGGCGAGGGCTGATCCCCTTCCGGGTGAACCCCGTGTGCGGCGAACGCCGGTCAGAAGGTGGGCAGTTGGGGCCGCCGCTTGACGTACCCGCCCGCGTCCACCCGCATCTGCATCCCGGTGACGTAGCGGGACTCGTCGGAGACGAGGAAGAGGACGGTGTCGGCGATGTCCTCGGGCTCGACGTAGGGGATGCCGAAGCCGGTCGTCGCCGGGAAGCTGGGCAGCGCGTCCTCGCGGGTTGGGTTCTCCAGGTCGGGGCGGAACGAGCGGTACATGAGGTCGCTGTTGAGCATGTCCGTGTTGACGTTCGTCGGGTGGAGAGCGTTGACCCGGATGTGCCGGGACACCAGCACGGTCGCCAAGTCGTGCACGAACGCGGCCACTTGGCGCTTCGCGAACGAATAGCCCAGGCCTCCCGGTCCGTTGGCCGGGTTGTCGACGGTCGCCGGGATCAGCCCGGCGATGGACCCGGTCGCCACGATCGAGGCGCCGTCGGGCAGATGCGGCAGTGCCGCGTCGACGGCGTGTACGACCCCGTTGAAGTCGACGGTCACGGCGTCCAGGAAGGCCTGTGCGGTCTGCCCGGGGCCCAGCGGGCAGATCCCGGCCTGGGCCACCACCGCGTCGAGCCGCCCGAGTTCGGCCACCCCGTCGGCCACGGCCGCCTTGAGCGCCGCCGGATCGCGTACGTCGGCCTTGCGGGCGACGATGCGGCGCCCGAGCTTCTCGACCTGACGCACCGTCTCGTCCAGGTCGGCCTCGGTGGCCAGCGCGTAGCCGTTGGTGGCGATGTCCTCGCAGAGGTCCACGGCGATGATGTCGGCGCCCTCGGCGGCGAGCCGGATCGCCTGGGCCCGGCCCTGGCCGCGTGCCGCCCCGGTGATGAAGACGACCTTGTCCTGCACTCGACCCATGGGGTCTCCTTCCGTCGGATAAAAGAGTAGCCTGAATCTCGATGGATGGATCTGGCTCACCTCCATGATCCGCGAGAAGCCAGGGGTTTCATCACCTTCTTCCACTGAGTGGGACCCGATCAGTACACGCAATGTGCCGATGCTGGAGAGTCTCCGAGACCGAGGGAGCGCAAGGATGCCGTTGCAGCCATGGATGAAGTTGCTGTCGACCGACGACCACCTGATCGAGCCCCCACGACTGTGGACCGACCGCCTGCCCGCCAAGTACCGCGAGGCGGGCCCGCGCAGCGTCGAGCAGTCGCGCGGGGAGGGCCAGTCGCCCGCCGAGGTGTGGGTCTACGAGGACCGGATCTACCCCTACATCGGCCTCAACGCGGTCGCGGGCAAGAGTCCTGAGGAATTCGGCCTCGAACCGACGCGCTACGACGAGATGATCCCGGGCTGCTACGACCCGAAGGCCCGTCTGCGCGACATGGACCTCGACGGCGTCTGGGGCGCCCTGTGCTTCCCGTCCTTCCCCGGCTTCTCCGGCCACGTCTTCCTCGACGGCAAGGACCGTGAACTCGCCCTGCTGTGCGTCCAGGCGTGGAACGACTTCGTCCTCGACGAGTGGTGCGCCACCGCGCCCGGCCGGCTCATCCCGCTGGTCATCATGCCGATGTGGGACGTCGATCTCTGCGTCGCCGAGATCCACCGCACCGCCGCCAAGGGAGCGAAGGCGATCTCCTTCCCGGAGAACCCCGCCCCGCGCGGCCTGCCCTCCTTCCACACCGACTACTGGGACCCGATGTTCTCCGCGGCCGAGGAGACCGACATGCCCCTGTGCCTGCACTTCGGCACCTCGGGCAAGCCGCCGAAGACCGCCGAGGAAGCCCCGTTCGCGGTGACGATCACTCTGTTCGGCACCAACGCCATGTACGCCACCGCCGACCTGCTCTTCTCCTCGGTGCTCCACAAGCACCCCAAGCTGAAGATCGGGCTGTCCGAGGGCGGCATCGGCTGGATCCCGTATCTGCTGGAGCGCGCCGACGGCACCTGGGAGCGCCACCGCTTCTACCAGAACGTCAACCAGAGCGTGAAGCCCTCCGAGCTGTTCCACAAGCACTTCCACGGCTGCTTCATCGACGACCGCTTCGGCGTCCAGGTCCGCCACCACGTCGGCATCGACAAGATCACCTGGGAGTGCGACTACCCCCACTCCGACTCGTACTGGCCCAAGAGCCGCGCCTACGCCGCCGAGGTCCTCGCCGACGTACCGGACGACGAGGTGCACAAGATCGTGGAGCTGAACACCCGCCGCCTCTACAACCTCCCCGCATGAGCGGGCTCCCGGAGTCCGAGCGCTCCGACTGGACCGACCTCGACCTGCTCACCCGCGAGGAGGCCCACGGCAGGCTCCTCACGGAGATCGCCGACACGGACGTACGCCTCGCGGAACTCGGCACCGACGACGAGGCCGAAGCCGAGCGCGACCTCCTCCAGCGACGGCTGAGGGCGCTGCGCGAAGCCGCCGAAGACCTCGTAGCCCCGACTGGCCAGACCGGCCGGACCGGCCCGACCGACCACTCGAAGAACTGAAGAACTGAGGCTGCCATGGGGCGAGTCGAGAACAAGGTCGCACTCATCACGGGAGCGGCGCGCGGTCAGGGCCGCTCCCACGCCGTGCGGCTGGCGGAGGAGGGCGCCGACATCGTCATCACCGACGTCTGCCGGGACATCAGCGACGCGCTGCCCTACTCGCTCGCCGCGAAGGAACAGCTGGACGAGACCGCCGAGTTGGTGCGCGCCACCGGCCGGCGGTGCGTCGCCGTGCAGGCCGACGTCCGCTCGATCACCGAGATGCGGGCCGCCGTCGACGCGACGTACGAGGAGTTCGGGCGGCTCGACGTGGTCGTCGCCAACGCGGGCGTCATGAGTTCGGGTTCCGCCTGGCAGCTGACCGAGGAGGCGTGGGACGTCGTCGTCGACGTCAACCTCAAGGGCGCCTGGAACACGGCACGGGCGGCGCTCCCGGGGATGATCGAGGCGGGCGCCGGCGGCTCGATCATCATGATCAGCTCGGCCGCCGGAATCCGCGGCCATGTGCCGTACGCCCACTACGTGGCCGCCAAGCACGGAGTGGTCGGCCTGATGAAGGCCCTCTCCAACGAACTAGGCACCCACCGCATCCGGGTGAACACCGTCCACCCCACCGGCGTCAGCGACACGGGCATCACCGTGGGCGTACCGATCGAGGAACTCGCCGAGCGCGAGCCGATGTTCGCCCTCGCCGCGATGAACACGCATGCCCCGTACGTCGAACCACGGGACGTGTCGAACGCGGTCCTGTTCCTCGCGTCGGACGAGGCGAGGTACGTCACCGGCCTCCAGTTCACCGTGGACGCGGGGTCGACCAACAAGCCGTAGAACAGGAGTGGTTCGTGAAGATCAGCATCGACAAGACGTCCTGCTCGGGACACGCCCGGTGCGCGGTGGCGGCACCCGAACTCTTTCGTCTCGACGACGACGGTTACGCGCTGCCCTTCGACGGAGAGGTCCCGGAAGGCCTCGAAGGAGCGGCCCGGGACGGTGAACGGGCCTGCCCGGAACGGGCGATCACCGTCGAATGACCTGACAGAGCCCCACGGTCCAGGGACCGTGGGGCTCAGCCATGTGCGGGCGCGCTCAGCCGGCGGTCGGCGGCATCGGCGGCGGAGTGAAGTGGTGGCCCCAGAACGCGCCGTCCGTGATCTCGTACACGGGCACCGGCTCGGGCACCTGGAGGCCGTTCCAGCCGAACTCGACGGCGTAGTTCTCCGGCGACCAGACGTAGAACGACACCATGTGGTCGTTGGTGTGCTTGCCCAGCGAGTGCATCATCGGGACCTCGTACTTCCCGGCCCGGTCGAGCGCGCGCCCCACGTCGTCCAGGGTCGCCCCCTCGACCATGAAGTGCAGCAGCCGCCCCGGACCCGGCATCGGCGTCACCCCGAGGGTGTGGTGGCGGGGGTTGCAGCCCATGAACCAGGTCGTGCCGCCCGGTGAGCGCATCGTGTTGCGCTCGATGAAGCCCAGGACGTTGACGTAGAACTCGAACGTCGTCCGCGCGTCCTCGGCGGAGATGATCGCGTGCCCGAAGCCCATGTCGCCCGTGACGAACTTCGACACCAGCGGGGTCTGCACCGGCACATGGTCGAGGGTCGTGCCGTAGAACAGCTCGACCGGGTTGCCGCCCGGGTCGTTGAACTTGACGAAGCCCGTGACCTTCCGCGCCGCGGCCTCCGCCTCGGTACCGGCGGTCACCTTGATGCCGGCCTTCTCGACGTCCGCGACCAGGCCCGCCAACTCCCGCTCGTCCAGGACCTCGAAGCCCAGCGCCGTCATCCCGGGCTGTGCCCCCGGAGAGACCACGATGCGGGCCGGATAGTCGTCCATCCGGTAGTGGAGCGACTCGGGATCACCGCCCTCGACGGGCATCAGACCGAGGAAGTCGCCCCCGAAGGCCTTCCACTTGTCGATGTCGTTGGACTCCAGACGCAGGTACCCGAGTGAGCGAACACCCATCAGGTCCTCCCCTCGCATTGGTCAGGTCCGGCGGCCCGAGAGCCCCCGGTACGGCTATGTCCCCGACGCTAGACAGCCCGCGCCGCCCCCGCCGGGACCGTCCCACTGATCGGGAGCCCACCGGCGAGGGCCGCCGTCCCGATGCCACGGTGCTGTCATGACACTCACCTCTCTGACGTACGAGGACACCCTGCGCGAACTCCCCACGGACGAGGGCGTGTTGCGCTACCACGAGGCCGGCGACGGGCCGCCGCTGCTCCTGCTGCACGGGTCGGGGCCCGGGGTGACCGGCTGGCGCAACTACCGGGGCAACCTGCCCGTGTTCGCGCAGCACTTCCGCACCCTGGCCCTGGAGTTCCCCGGCTTCGGTGTGAGCGACCCGACCGACGAGAACCCGATGGCGGCGGCCCCGAAGGCCGTACTGCGCTTCCTCGAAGGCCTCGGGCTCGACCGGGTGGACGTCGTCGGGAACTCCATGGGCGGATTCGTGGCCGTGGGGCTCGCGGTCGCCCACAAGGACCTGTTCCGCCGGGTCGTGACCATCGGCGGGGTGGGCCGCAACATCCTGTCCCCGGCGCCCAGCGAAGGGCTCAACCTGCTGGTGGAGTTCACCGAGAACCCCACCCGGGAGAACCTCGTGCAGTGGCTGAGGTCGATGGTCCACGACCCGGCCCTGCTCACCGACGAACTGATCGAGGAACGCTGGGTGAGCGCCACCGACCCGGCCACGCTGGAGGCGTCCCGCCGCATCTACGGCCGGCAGGCGATGGCCGCGATGATGGCCGCCCAGGCCCACTCCGACCAGCCCATCTGGGCCGCCCTCCACAAGATCACCGCGCCCACCCTGCTGACCTGGGGCCGCGACGACCGGGTCACCCCGCTGGACAACGCGCTGCTGCCGATGCGCACCATCCCCAAGGCGGAACTGCACGTCCTCCCGGACTGCGGGCACTGGGCGATGATCGAGCAGAAGGCGGCCTGGGAGAGCGCGGTCCTGGCCTTCCTGACCCGCCCCGAGACCACCTGAGGGACAATGCGGGGCGGCGACTCGACGACATGGGGGCGACGACGTGGCGAGACCCGCAGAGGTACGGCAGCCCGCCGCTCCGATGTCGAGCCGCCAGGCCGCCCGCCGGGTCCGTATCCTGCGCGCCGCCTCCGAACTCGGCGCGCGCGAGGGCCTCGCCCGGGTGCAGATGCACGACGTGGCCAAGGAGGCCGGCGTCGCGATCGGCACCCTGTACCGCTACTTCCCGTCCAAGCCCTACCTGTTCCTGTCCGTCCTCGAATGGCACATCGACCAGTTCCTCGGCGGCCGGGACAGCGGTCCGCCCGCCCACGACGGGAACGACCCGGCGACGGAGGTGGCCGAGACGCTCATCGCGCTGAGCGGAAAGCTGCTGGCCAGCCCGCTCCTCGCATCGGCGGTGGCGCTGTCGTCGTTCACCGAGTACGCGAACGCCGTCCCGAGCCGCTTCGACATCGTCGAGAGAGCTCTGGGACAGCGGCTCCTGCACCTCCTCGGCGCCCGCGGCGACCCGGAGACCGCGCGCAGCAGGGTGCGGCTGCTCGTCTACAGCTGGTGGGGCCTGTTCGTGGCCCTGCTGACCGAGGAGATCACCACCGAACAGGCGGAGGCGGACCTGCACCTGGCCGCACGGCTGATCGCCGCGCGCTGAACGGACGTACGGCTGTGCCCGGGACACGACAGGCGTCCCGGGCACAGCCGTGAGGTCAGTCCTTCGCGCCGGCGATGTCCAGTGCCGCCAGGTAGGAGAAGGCGACACTCGAACCGATCGGGGTACCCGCACCCGGGTACACACGTCCGGACATCGCGGCCATGGTGTTCCCGCTCGCGTAGAGCCCGTCGATCGCGCTCCCGTCCGGCCGCAGCACCCGTGCGTGTTCGTCGGTCTTCAGACCGCCCTTGGTACCGATGTCGGACGGAAGGATGGTCGCGACGTAGTAGGGCGGGGTGTCGAGCGGAGGCAGCAGCGGGTTCGGCCAGTCGGTCGTCGGCGGTGCCGGGAAGCTCAGCTCGGGATGGGCGGGGAAGCCCAGCACGTAGTTGGCGATCTGGTCCCAGGGCGTCTCGCCGCGATGGAACCTCTCGTCGACTCCGGTGGGCGCGTAGTTGTTGAACTCCTCGATGGTCTTGCGCAGGGTTTCGAGCGGTACGTCGATCAGCTCGGCCAGCTCCTCAAGGGTGTCGGCCTTCTTCAGCGAGCCCGACTCGAACCACTCGGGGCCCACCGGCTGGTCGGCCGGGCCGCCGAAGCCGTCCCGGTCGAGCTGCCGCTGGTCGAACACCCAGTGGGCAGGGATGTGCGAGACGCCCGTGGTCCTGTGCAGGCGGAGTATCTCCCGCCCGGCCTGGTCGTAGGGAAGGTTCTCGTTCATGAAGCGCTCGCCCGCGGCGTTGACCCAGATCCCGCCCCGGGTGCCCGTGTGGAAGAGCGGGAGACCGTCCGGCCAGACGAGCCCCGGCACGCACCATGCCTGGTCGAGCAGCTCGGTGGCGGCACCGACCGCCATCCCCGCCAGCAGGGCGTCGCCGGTGTTCTCCGGGGCACCGTTGGACCACTCGCCGGTGAGGGGCGGCTGGTGTTTCGCGCGCAGTTCGGGATCGCGTTCGAAACCGCCGGCGGCGAGGATCACGCCCCGCCCGGCGCGGATCCGGACGCGCTCGCCCTCGCTGACGGCATCCACGCCGACGACCCTGCCGTCCTCGACGACAAGGCTCTCCAGCGCGGTGTTGAGCCGGAGCGCGCCGTTCCCGGTCTCCAGGAACGCGGCCAGCGCCCTGCCGATCAGCGCGCGGCCACCGTTGAGCACCGGACCCTGGTCACGGCCCCACCGTTCCATCGGGAGGGGGTCGCGCACGAGCCGGGCGTGCTCGCCGAGTTCGGCGGCGGGAATCTCCGCCGGGAAGATGGTGTGTCCCGCGGGGGAGGCGCCGGGGGCCGCCGCGTAGTACTCCGGCACAGGGCCGTACACGAAGGACCCGAACCGCGGGTTCCGCTCCAGCTCGTCGATCACCTGTGCGCCGGCCCGCAGATAGGCGTCCTGGAGCCGCTCCCGGGAACTGTCGTCGACGACACCGCGCAGATACGTCCGCGCCTTCTCGACGTCGTTCTCGACACCGGCCCGCTCCAGCGGCGCGGAGCCCGGGAACCAGAGCCCGGCGCCGGAGTAGGCGGTGGTGCCGCCCACCCGGTCGGTCTTCTCGATGACGAGCGTGCGCAGGCCGCGCGAAGCCGCCACATACGCCCCGACCAGACCTCCGCCGGACCCTACGACGACCACGTCGTAGACATCTTCGTTGATGCTCACCATGGACCTCCTCATGCATGCCGACGCTCTTGGTGGGGGGATCGGGGGGACTGCGAGGGCCTCCCGCCCGCCGACGGTAACGAGCCGTCACGCCCCCGCTGTTCGGCCATCTCGCTCACCGAGACCCCCCGACCCACACCCCAGTCCCGCTGAGCGGAACACACACACCTGCGGCACACCGAGGCAGCTCAGGCTGGGTATCCGAACGGTTCTGACGCGCCCCTCTTGAGGGGCGCGGGGCTGTGTCGATCTGCGGCTCCGCCGCGGGGCGCGACAAGCCACAACGAACCCGCAGCCGAACAACCGCCCTCCTAGCGGAGCGCACCGCAAAAGTTGAGGATGCGAATGACAGACACCGGGAAACCGACGCCCGTCGCCGAGGCAGCCGCGAGACTGACCAACGCGGCCCACGCCGGAAAACCCTGTGCCCCCGTACGGGACCTGCTGGGCACCACCGACATAGCCCTCGCCTACGCCGTCCAGCAACACGTCATCGCCGACCGTCTCACCGCCGGCGCACGCGTCGTAGGCCGCAAGATCGGCCTCACCTCAGAGTCCGTCCAACGCCAAGTAGGCGTCGACCGCCCCGACTTCGGCGTCCTCCTCGACGACATGGACGTCTCCGCGCTGCCCGAAGTACCCAGCGGGCGCCTCCTCCAGCCCAGGGTCGAGGCGGAGATTGCGTTCGTGCTCGCCGCCGACCTGGACGACGACGACCTCGACATCGAGCGGGTCCGCGCGGCGGTCGGACACGCCGTGGCCGCGCTGGAGATCGTGGACAGCAGGGTCGCCGACTGGGACATCGCGATCACGGACACCGTCGCCGACAACGCCTCCAGCGGCCTGTTCGTCCTCGGCGACGAGCAGATCACCCTCAAGGAGTTCGAACCCCGGGACGTGACCATGCGGTTGTACGCCGACGGCGCGCTCGCGTCCGAGGGCACGGGCGCCGCCTGCCTGGGCGACCCCCTGGCGGCACTCCTCTGGCTCGCCCGCACCGCCCGGGAGTTCGGCGACCCGCTGCGCGCCGGCCAGGTCATCCTCTCGGGTGCCCTGGGCCCGCTCGTCCCCACCCCGCCAGGCACCACCGTACGGGCCGAGATGTCGGGCCTGGGAACGGTGACAGCGACCTTCTCCGGCAAGGAACGCAAGGAACGCCAGGAAGCCAAGGAGCACGGATGACCAAGACCAAGGTGGCCGTTATCGGCTCCGGCAACATCGGCACCGACCTGATGATCAAGGTGCTGCGCCTGTCCGACACGCTGGAGATGGCCGCGATGGTGGGCATCGACCCGGACTCGGACGGGCTGGCACGCGCCGCCCGCCTCAAGGTCCCGACCACGCACGAGGGCGTGGACGGACTGATCGCCCTGGACGGCTTCGACGAGATCGACATCGTCTTCGACGCGACGTCGGCGAAGGCCCACGTCGAGAACGCCAAGAAGCTGGCCCCGTACGGCAAACGCCTTGTCGACCTCACCCCGGCGGCGATCGGCCCGTACGTCGTACCGCCGGTGAACCTCGACGAGCACCTCGCGAACGCCGACAACGGCGACAACGGTGTCGACAACCTCAATATGGTCACCTGCGGCGGCCAGGCGACGATCCCGATCGTCCACGCGGTCAGCCGGATCACCCCCGTGCCCTACGCCGAGATCGTCGCCTCGATCGCGTCCAAGTCGGCCGGGCCCGGCACCCGGGCCAACATCGACGAGTTCACGGAGACGACCTCCGGGGCGATCGAGAAGGTGGGCGGCGCCCGGCGCGGCAAGGCGATCATCGTCCTGAACCCGGCCGAACCGCCGCTGATCATGCGGGACACGGTGTACTGCCTGATCGGCGACGCCGACCACGACGCGATCCGCGCCTCCGTGGAGGAGATGGTCGCGGCCGTCGCCGAGTACGTACCCGGCTACCGCCTGAAGCAGCAGGTCCAGTTCACGCCGGTCCCCGACGGCGACCCGGTGCACACTCTCTTCACCGGCGACCGCTCCGAGGCGACCACGAAGGTCTCGGTCTTCCTCGAAGTGGAGGGCGCCGCCCACTACTTGCCCGCCTACGCCGGCAATCTCGACATCATGACCTCGGCCGCCCTGCGCGTCGCCGAGCGCATGGCCCAGCGTTTCTCCACCAAGGCGACGGCCAAGGCGACCAGCGAGGTGACCAAGTGACCGCCAGTCCAAGGCTCTACGTCCAGGACGTCACCCTCCGGGACGGCATGCACGCCATTCGGCACCGGATCACCCCCGAGTTCGTGGCGAAGATCTCCAGGGCGCTCGACCAGGCGGGCGTGGACGCGATCGAGGTCGCCCACGGTGACGGTCTGGCCGGCGGCAGTCTCAACTACGGGCCGGGCAGCAACACCGACTGGGAGTGGATCGAGGCGGCGGCGGACGTCATCGAGCGCGCCACCCTCACCTCACTCCTCCTGCCCGGCATCGGCACGATCGTCGAACTCAAGCGGGCCTACGCCCTGGGCGTCCGCTCGGTCCGCATCGCCACCCACTGCACGGAGGCGGACGTCGCGGCCCAGCACATCACCACGGCCCGCGAACTCGGCATGGACGTCTCCGGGTTCCTGATGATGGCCCACATGGCGCCCCCGGAAGTCCTCGCCAAGCAGGCGAAGTTGATGGAGTCGTACGGCGCGCACTGCGTGTACGTCACCGACTCCGGCGGCCGGCTGACCATGGACGGGGTGCGCGACCGTATCCGCGCCTACCGGGACGTGCTCGACCCGGAGACCCAGATCGGCATCCACGCCCACGAGAATCTCTCCCTCTCGGTGGCGAACTCGGTGGTCGCGGTGGAGGAAGGGGTGACCCGGGTCGACGCGTCGCTCGCCGGACAGGGCGCCGGCGCGGGCAACTGCCCGATCGAGCCGTTCGTCGCAGTCGCCAACCTCCAGGGCTGGAAGCACGACTGCGACCTGTTCGCCCTCCAGGACGCAGCCGAGGACCTGGTCCGCCCGCTCCAGGACCGTCCTGTCCGGGTCGACCGCGAAACCCTCACCCTCGGCTACGCTGGCGCCTACTCCAGCTTCCTGCGCCACGCCGAGGCCGCGGCGGAGCAGTACGGCCTCGACGCCCGCACGATCCTCCAGGAGGTCGGCAGGCGCGGGCTGGTCGGAGGCCAGGAGGACATGATCGTGGACATCGCCCTGGACCTCACCGCCCAGGCCTGACGCGGACCCGGACCGGTACCCGGACGTACCGTTCCCCGGAAGATTCCTTCCGGGGAGCGGCACTTTTTTGCGTCCGCCATAGAATAGACCGACCACCCCAATTAATCGGTGCACGACCCTTTCTCTGCGGCCTGAGGCATTGGTACCTTGACGCCGAAGCCGAACTAGAATTGATTTCAGTTTGAGCAGAGAGGCACCGACGATGACGTCTGCCCTTCGCCTGGACTCGCGACCCTCCGAGGTCGTCGGGCAGGTACTGCCTCCGTCGATGATGGAGCGCGTAACGCTGATCATGGACCTCTTCGAACGTCCGCAGACCCACCTGACCCTGGAGACGGTCTCGCGCCGGACCCATCTCCCGCGCTCGACCACCCACCGCATACTCGACCAGCTGGTCCGCCTGGACTGGCTGCGTCACTCGGTGGCCGGCTACACGCTGGGACAGCGGGCGCTCGGCCTCGGCGGCCGGGAGATCGGCCACAGCGCGCTCCGCTCGGCCGCCGCGCCGCACCTCCTCGACCTGGCCGTCCGTACGCGCATGGTCGTTCACCTGGCGGTGCTCGACGGCCCGGAGATCTACTACCTGGACAAGATCGGCGGCCGGGCGGCGGTCGACATCCCCTCCAAGGTCGGCGGCCGGGCCATCGCCCACTGCACCGGCCTCGGCAAGGCCATGCTCGCCTGGCTGAGCCCGGAGGAGATCGACGCGCGCTACGCCCAGCTCATCGAGCGCCGCACCGAACACAGCATCGGCCACCTCGACCACCTGCACCGCGAACTCCGCACGGTCCGCCGCCGCAACGGCCTGGCGATCGACCGCGGCGAATGCTTCCCCGACCTGGGCTGCGTAGGCCTGGCCCTACGCGGCCCCGAGGGCCCGATAGGCGCGATCTCGGTGGTAGGAGACGGCAGCTCGTCCCTGGAGCTGGTGGCCCCGTTGGTGGTGAACACGGTAAAAGCAGTCTCGGAGGACCTTTTCGGCACGGGCTGAGGAGGACGCGCCCGACAGGGGCGCGGGGAACTGCGCGACAAGCCCCCACCGGGTCCGCGGCCAAGAAACCACCCAAGCCACGCAGCCCCCCACCCACCTACCAGGCAGTCCATCCCCCATCCACAGTCACAGTCGTCCCCGTAACAAACCGAGCCGCATCAGACGCAAGAAACACCGCCGCACCCCCGAGTTCCTCGACGGAGCCCACCCGCCCCAAAGGCGTCCCCCGGACAATCCGCTCACCCCACCGACTGTCCAACAGCCCGGAACTGAGATCCGTACGGAAATAACCGGGCGCCAGCGCATTCACCCGCACCCCCCGGTCCGCCCACTCCACCGCCAGCGACTTGGTGAGCGCCTCGACCCCACCCTTGCTGGCCGCATACGCCGCGATCCGCTCGAACCCGGTACTCGCGTGCACCGACGAGATATTGACGATCGACCCGGACCCCTGCTCCAGCATGACCCGCCCGGCCTCGCGGCAGCAGTAGAAGGTCCCCTGAAGATTGACGGCGAGAACACGCGACCAGTCCTCGTCGGTGACCCACTCGCTACGGCTGAAGTGCGGACTGACCCCGGCGCAGTTGATCACCACGTCCAGCCGCCCCGACCACTCGACGACACCCTCCACCATGCCCCGTACGGCGGCGGAGTCGGCGACCGAGCCGGGCAGCACCAGTGCCTTGCCGCCGTACTCGGCCAGTTCCGTGCCGAGGCTGTCGAGGTCCGCCGCCGTACGGGCGGTCACCGCGACGTTCGCCCCGGCCTGGGCGAGGGCGATCGCGATGGCCCGCCCGAGGCCCTTCCCGGCACCCGTCACCCAGGCGGTACGGCCGTCCAGCCGCAGGTCGGTGTTCACGTCGGCCATGGTCAGCTCTCCGCGGGGATGTCGCGCAGGGTCCGCTTGAGGACCTTGCCCGAGGGCGTACGGGGGAGTTCGTCGACGATGTCGAACCGGGCCGGCACCTTGAACTTGGCGAGACGCTCCTGACAGAACCCGCGCAGCTCCTCCGCGCCCGCTTCCACGCCGGGCCGGAACACCACGAAGGCACGCGGGACCTCGCCCCAGCGCGGATGGGTCAGCCCGACGACCGCCGCTTCGAGAACGGCGGGGTGCTCGTACAGCACGCGCTCGACCTCGGGGGTGGCGATGTTCTCGCCGCCGGAGACGATCATGTCCTTCTTGCGGTCGTCGATGTAGAGGAAGCCCTCCTTGTCGACGTGTCCGATGTCGCCGGTGTGGAACCAGCCGTCCCGCAGGGCCGCGGCCGTCGCCTTCTCGTCGCGCCAGTAGCCCGCGAAGACCTTCGGGCCGCGCAGCGTGATCTCGCCGAGTTCGCCCACCGGAGCCTCGGCGCCGGTGTCGTCGACGATCCGGATCCGGGTGTGCGGCACGGGCCGCCCGACCGAGCCCAGCTTGGAAAGGCAGTGCTCGCGGTCGAGGAAGGTGTCGCCCGAGACCGTCTCGGTCAGACCGTAGGCGTCGGCGAACCAGGCGTTCGGGAACGCGGTCATGATGCGCCGCAGCACCGGCTCCGGGGTCTTCTCGCCGCCGCCCACGATGAAGCGCATCGAGGTCGTGTCGTACGACTCCCGGTCCGGGACCTCCAGGACGGCGTTGACCATCACCGGCGCCAGCCACGCGTTGGTGACCCGGTGCTCCTGGATCGCCCGCAGCACGCCCGGCGCGTCGAACTTCCGCTGGAGGACCACACCGCCGCCCGCGTACAGCACCGCGAGGGCGGGCATGTCCAGGCCGCCGACGTGGTAGAGCGGCCCGGCCACGAGCGTGGTGTCCGCCGCGGTGAGGCCGAAGTGGACGATCTGGGACACGTTCTTCGCGTGCAGATTGCCGTACGTGATGCGCACGCCCTTGGGGCGTGAGGTGGTGCCCGAGGTGTACATCAGCCGCTGGAGATCCTCCGGGCCGACCTCCACGGGGTCGACGCGGGCACCCTCGTGCCGGGCGAGCAGCGCCTCGTAACCGGTCCACTCGTCGGACCCCGGCTCACCGTCCACCAGGATGCGGTGCTCCAGGTCGGACAGTTTCCCGGCGATGCGGTCGGCCGCCCGGACGAACTCCGGCTCGGTGATGATCGCCTTTGCCTGGGAGTGGCCGAGAATGTACGCCCATTCCTCCTCGGACAGCCGGTAGTTCAGCGGGAGAAAGACCGCCCCGATCCGGTTGGCCGCGTACACCAGTTCCAGGAACTCCGGCCGGTTGTAGAGGAGCAGCCCGACGACGTCGCCGCGCCGTACGCCCAGTTCCGTCAGGCCGGCGGCCAGCCGGTTGACCCGGTCGTGGAGTTCGCGCACCGTCAGGCGGCGGTCCTCCTGCGTGACGGCCACGGCTTCGGGCCGCTGGGTCAGGTGGTAATCGAGGATGCTCGCGAAATTGTGCACGGGTCTCTCTCGCTCTGTGTCTGCGCGGCGAATGCTTCTTGCCACCGCTCATACGGAAAGGCGGGTTCCGGCCGGTTGGTTGCCCGCTCCCATGATTTAGTGTACCTCTTGGTCTATAAAACTTGTCGCCGAACTGTACGACGACGTGAACGCATCGACAACCATCTGCGCGCCGATGAGTTCACGTCGTTTCCCTCGCTGAACTCGACGACCTCGATGACCTCGATGAGGAGGCTCTGGTGCCGCGCATCCGTCTCGACACGGACGGACCCGTTGTCACGGTCCGCCTCGACCACCCGCCGTTGAACGCCTTCGACACCCTCCAGCGCGACGAACTGGCCGCCCGCGTGCGCCAGCTGGCCGACTCTCCCCATGTACGGGCCGTCGTGCTCTACGGCGGCGAGCGGCTGTTCGCCGCCGGGGCGGACGTCAAGGCGCTCGCCGCGATGGACATCGACGAGGTGCGGGGCTGGAACCGGGCCCTGCAGCGCACTTTCGACGAGGTGGCCCAGCTGCCCATGCCGGTCGTCGCGGCGATCACCGGGTACGCGCTCGGCGGCGGCCTCGAACTGGCCCTCGCCGCCGACTACCGGGTCGCGGCCGACGACGCCCTCCTCGGCCAGCCGGAGGTGCAGCTCGGGATCATCCCCGGCTCGGGCGGCACCCAGCGCCTGACCCGCCTGATCGGCCCGTCCCGCGCCAAGAACCTCCTGATGACCGGCCGCCGGGTGGACGCGGCCGAGGCCCTGAGCCTGGGCCTCGTGGACGAGGTCGTCCCCGCCTCCGAGGTCCACACGGCCGCCTTCCACTACGCCCGCAAGCTCGCCCAGGGCCCGGCGGCAGCCCTGGAGGCCATCAAGGAGGCCGTGAACCACGGCACCGACACCTCCTTGTCGACCGGCCTGGCCCTCGAACGCTCCCTGTTCACCGGGGTCTTCGGCACAAGGGACGCAACCACGGGCATCGAGTCCTTCCTGACCAAGGGCCCGGGTAAAGCCCGCTTCGAGGACACCCCCTAAGGGGCGCGGGGAACTGCGCGACCAGCCCCCACCGGACCCGCAGGTACGCACAAAGCCGATCACCCACGAACCGACACGAACGGCACGAACCGAAAGGAGGGCGGACCATGCAGGCACTGCGCTGGCACGGCGCCCGAGACCTGCGCCTGGAGGAGGTCCCGGACCCGCCCGCCCCCGCCCCCCACGAGGCCACCGTGGAGGTCACCTGGTCCGGAATCTGCGGCACAGACCTGCACGAGTTCCTAGAAGGCCCCCACATGATCCGCGCCAGCCCCCACCCCCTCACCGGGAAAGCCCCACCCCTCGCCCTGGGTCACGAACTCAGCGGCACAGTCCTCGCGTTGGGCACCGAGATACCCGGCATCACCGTCGGCGACCGCGTCACCGCCGACCCCGTCTGGCACTGCGGCGTCTGCTTCTGGTGCGCGCGCGGCGAGTACCACATCTGCCCCAAGAGCGGCTCCGTCGGCCTCGCCTCACCCGGCGCCTTCGCCGACCGCGTCACCGTGCCGATAGCCGGCCTCACCCGCCTGCCCGACAACGTCAGCGACGAGATGGCGGCCGTGGCCGAACCCCTCGCGGTCGGCCTGCACGCCGTCACCCGCGCCGGAGTACGGCCGGGCGACAACGTCCTGGTCGTCGGCGGCGGCCCGATCGGCGTAGCCGTGGTCCTCGCGGCCCGCATCGCGGGCGCCGCCGGCCTCTACGTGAGCGAACCCCTCGCCGGGCGCCGCGAGTTGCTGCTCAAACTGGGCGTCACCGAGGCGTACGACCCGCGCGAGACGGACGTACGCCGTGAGGTGTTCGTGCGCACCGGGCGCATAGGCCCGGACGTGGTCATCGACGCGACCGGCGTACCCGCGCTCGCCGGGCAGGCCGTGAGCACGGTCCGGCGCGGCGGACGGGTCGTGCTCGCCGGTGTCGGGCACGGCAGCGTCGAGTTCGACATGGGGCAACTCGTCTTCTACGAGCGCTCGGTGGTCGGCACGCTCGGCTACAACTTCGACATCCCCCGCGTGATCGACCTGATGAGCGCCGGGCGCCTGGACGCCTCCGCTCTGGTCACCGGACGTTTCTCGCTCGCGGACGGGGCCGAGGTCTTCGCCGACCTGGCCGCCGACCGGGCCCGGCACCTCAAGGTGCTGCTCACTCCGAAGGGACTGTGACATGGATTTCGACCTGCCGGAGGAGACCCGTGATCTCCAGGACATGGTCCGCGAGTTCGCGGCGAAGGAGATCACGCCGAACGCCGCGGAGTGGTCCGAGACCGAGACCTTCCCGACCAAGATCTTCACCAAGCTCGGCGAACTCGGCCTGATGGGCATGCTCGTGCCCGAGGAGTACGGCGGCGCCGGCTCCGACACGGTCTCCTACGTCGCGGTCATGGAGGAACTCGGCGCCGCCGACCAGTCGGTCGCCTCGTCCTGGAACGCGCACTCGACCATCGCCACCCTGCCGCTGCTGACGTACGGCACCGAGGAGCAGAAGCAGCGCTGGCTCGCCCCACTGGCCCGGGGCGAGGCCATCGGGGCGTTCGGTCTGACCGAGCCCGGCGCCGGGTCCGACGCGGCCGGTATCACCACCACGGCCCGCCGGGCGGACGGCGGTTGGGTGATCAACGGCACCAAGATGTTCATCACCAACGCCGGCACCGACATCAGCCAGGGCGTCACCCTGCTGGCCACGACCGGGAAGAACGAGGACGGGCGGAAACGCTTCGCCACCTTCTACGTCCCGACCGGCACGCCCGGTTACAGCTGCGGCGCCAAGCTGAAGAAGCTCGGCTGGCACGCCATGGACACCCGGGAACTGGTCTTCGAGGACTGCTGGATCCCCGAGGACCATCTGATCGGCGAGGAGGGCAACGGGCTGCGCCAGTTCCTCTCCGTCCTCGACAAGGGCCGTATCAGCGTCGCCGCGCTGGGCCTGTCGCTGGCGAAGGCGGCGCTCACGCTCGCCGTCAAACACGCCACGGAACGCCACCAGTTCGGCCGCCCGCTGTCCGCCTTCCAGGCGGTCGCCCACAAGATCGCCGACATCGGTACGGAGTTCCAGGCCGCCCGCTGGATGGTCTACCGGGCCGCCTGGCTCGCCGACCAGGGACGCCCGTACGGCACGGAGGCCGCCATGGCCAAGCTGTACGCCTCGGAGGTCGCCAACCGCGCCGCCTCCCAGGCCGTGCAGATCCACGGCGGGTACGGCTATGTGCGCGAGTCGGAGATCTCACGGTTCTACGCCGACGCCAAGATCCTGGAGATCGGCGAGGGCACGAACGAGATCCAACGCGACGTCATCGCCCGGGCGTTGCTGAAGCAGGTGTGACACGAGCAGGCCGGTGCGACAAGCGAAAGGGCCCGCGGCGGATGCCGCGGGCCCAGGGCTCCCGGGACCGGGATCAGCTCGCCAGTGCGGCCTGCTGCCACGCGGACTCGGGGTCGAGCGGCAGCTCGGGCCGGTCGCGCTTGAAGGCCGCTGCCTCCTCCTCGACGTCCGGCAGGGCGGCGCCGGGCGCTCCGAACCCCCGCAACAGGGTGTCGCAGTACTCGCTGGACAGGTACGAGGCGTCCCATTGGCCGCCCGGCTTCACCCATTGGTAGGTGTGGTTGTGCAGATTCAGGAACTGCAGGGTGGCCAGGTGCGGTTCGACCGCGCGGAAGGTGCCCGCCTCCACGGCCTCCGTGAGCAGCCCCCGGACCAGTTGCTCGAACTCCGCGCGCTGGCCGAGGAGCGTGTCGAGGTAGTCGCCGGTGAGGCTGCGGTAGTCGTGCTCGTAGACCCAGATGTGGTCGAGCCTGCGGAAGATGATCGTCAGCAGCGACTCCGACAGCAGCCGCAGCCGTACCAGCGGATCCGCGTCGAGGCCGGCGATCTCCCGGGCCCGGGACAGCAGCGGGTCCATCACCCGCGACTGGATCTCGATCAGCAGGTTCTCCTTGGACCCGATGTAGTAGTACAGGGCGCCCTTGGCGAGCCCGACCGCTCGGCCCAGTTCGTTGATCGAGGTCGCCGCGTAGCCATGACGGGCGAACAGGGTGGCCGCGGTGTCGATGATCTTCTGACGTCGGACCTCGTAGTCCGGCCCGTGGCCCGGTGGTCGTGGCATGTGGTTCTCTCCCCGCCTGATGTGTCGACATTTCGACTGACCGATGAGACATGACCTCGGGCCCGCATCCGGACGGCCGAGTGGCACATCCGGGGGGAAGCGGGCCCGGGACCTCGTTCTATTGTGCTTGACCAGTTTGCTAGACCAGACGGTACATTAAAAGATGGACTCCGGCGGCGCGGCCTTGTACCGCCCGCGCGAGCAATGCGAGGACGCGCATGACGACCGAGGCACCCCACCAGACCAAGACCGGTTCCGCCGTTTCCGCACACGCGGAACAGCTTCTGGAAATGTACCGCCGGATGCGCCGTATCCGACGCTTCGAGGAGCGGGCCTCCGTGCTGTACAAGGCGACGGAGATCCCCGGATTCCTGCATCTGTCGATCGGCCAGGAGGCCAGTGCCGTCGGCGCCTGCTGGCCGCTCGGCCCCCGGGACGGAATCACCTCCACCCACCGCGGCCACGGCCACGTCCTGGCCAAGGGCCTGGACACGGCGTCCATGATGGCCGAGCTGATGGGCAAGGAGGCCGGGACGAACCACGGCCGCGGCGGCTCGATGCACATCGCCGACCCGCGCCTCGGCATCTACGGCGCCAACGGCATCGTCGCCGCCGGGCTGCCGATCGCCGCCGGGGTGGCGACCGCGGCCAAGCTGCGCGCCGCCGGTGACGTGGTGGTGGCGTTCTTCGGGGACGGCGCGGTCGCCCAGGGCATGTTCCACGAGGCCGTCAACCTGGCCGCCGTATGGGACCTGCCCGTCGTCTTCCTGTGCGAGAACAACCACTACTCCGAGTTCTCGCCCGCGTCCGAACAGCACCGCGCCACCCTCTCCGCCCGCGCCGCCGGATACGGCATCGACTACGCGCACGTCGACGGCAACGACGTCCTCGCGGTGGCGGGCCTGATGAACGACGTGGTGGAACGCCTGCGCGGCGGCGCCGGACCCGTCCTCGTCGAGGCCGAGACCTACCGCTGGCACGGCCACTACGAGGGCGACCCCGAGCGCTACCGCCCCGCCGAGGAGGTCGCCGCCGCCAAGGAGCGCGACCCGCTGCTGGTGGCCCGCAAGCACCTGGCTGCGGCCGGTGTCCCGGCCGTGCTGGCCGATGCCATCGACGAGGAGATCGACAAGGAGATCGAGGCGGCGGTCGAGTGGGCCCGGAGCCTGCCCGAGCCGGCCCCCGAGACCCTGCACGACTTCGTCTCGGCGCCCCGCTCCGAGATACCCGAGCCGGCCCCCGCCGCCGGCGAGGTCTTCCGCTCGATGGACGCCGTACGCCTCGCCCTGGAACACGAACTCACCGCCGACCCCGAGGTGTTCATCGCCGGTATCGACGTCGGCGCGGGCGGCAACGTCTTCGGCCTCACCCGTGGACTGGCGGACGCCTTCCCGGGCCGGGTCCGCGACACGCCGATCAGCGAGAGCGCCGTCCTCGGCGCGGCGGTCGGGGCGGCCATGGCCGGGATGAAGCCGGTGGTGGAGATCATGTACATGGACTTCATCGGCGTCGCCTTCGACATGCTGCTCAACCAGGCCGCCAAGCTGCGCTTCATGACCGGCGGCCGGGCCTCCATGCCGCTCGTCGTCCGCACCCAGTTCGGCGCGGGCCGCTCCTCGGGCAGCCAGCACTCACAGAGCCTGGAGGCCCTGCTGGCCCACATCCCGGGCCTGACCGTGGTGATGCCGTCCAACCCGGCCGACACGTACGGCCTTCTGCGTGCCGCCATCCTGGACCCGAACCCGGTGATCTTCGTGGAGAACCGGCTCCAGTACGGCCTCAAGGGCCCGCGTCCGCCGGCCGACCACCTGATCCCGCTGGGCAAGGCCAAGGTGGTCCGCGAGGGCACCGACATCACCCTGGTCTCCTGGTCGCGGATGGTCCAGGACTCCCTGGCCGCCGCCGAGTCGCTGGCCGCCGAGGGAATCAGCGTGGAGGTGATCGACCTGCGCACGATCGCCCCGCTGGACCGCGCGACCGTCCTCGCCTCCCTCGCCAAGACCAACCGCCTGGTCATCGCCCACGAGGCGGTACGGGACTTCGGCGTCGGCGCCGAACTGTCGGCCCTCGCCGTCGACGAGGGGTTCTGGCACCTGGACGCTCCGGTGACCCGGGTGGCCCCGCCGCATGTTCCGGCGCCGTACGCGCCCTCGCTGGAGCGGGTGTGGCTGCCGTCGGCGGACACGATCGCTCAGACACTGCGGCGGATCGCGGCGGTCTGACCGGGGAGACGGACAAGGGAGGGGCCCCAGGACCGCGGTCCTGGGGCCCCTCCCTCTGTCGGTGTCCGTGTCAGACGGTGGCCACCGGAGTCAGCGGGCTGCCCTGCGTCCCCGGGAGGTTCAGTGGGGGAGCGGTGAGCAGGAAGCGGCTGCGGTTGTGCTCGCGCAGCCAGGAGGCGAGCTTGTCGAGGTACCACAGCTCGCCGAGCGGAACGCCCAGCTTGAACAGGCAGAGGTGGTGGATCGGCAGCAGCGAGTGCGGGCCCGTCTCGTTGCCCACGCCCACCCCCTCGACCGCGTAGTTGTCCGCGACCAGGCCCGCGAGCTGCGAGTCGGTGATCCACTGGAGGATCTCCGGGTCGTGGGCGTCCAGGTAGGCGGCGGTCTGGTGGATGGCGACCGGGTCCGGGTTCTTCTCCCAGGCGAGGATCTGGGTGGCGAAGCCGGTGTGCAGCAGGACGATGTCGCCGGGCTCCACGACGACGTTGTCGGCGTCCATGATCTCGCGCAGCTGCCGGTAGTTGACCGCCTGATAGCCGGTCCCGAGGTGATGGGCGATGTCGATGAGAACACCGCGCCCCTGGACCCCGTGCTCCGCCATGTGCTCCAGACCGAGGTGACGCGCGAAGCCGAGACTGCCGCTGCCGTCGCCCTTGGCGTCCTCCTGCGGTCCGACGAGGTCGGTGCCCGCGCGGTAGCCGTTGTAGTACACCGCCTCGGCGACCCCGTCGGAGTCCGCGTCGAACTCGGCCCCCTGGTGGGCGAGAGCGTCCCACTGGGTCGAGTACTGGAGCCACAGGGTGACCACGTCGTCGGACCAGACGTCGATGAGGTCGGGGGAGAAGTGCTCGCTGGCCTTGATGTTGTAGAAGACGTCCTGGTTGTGCTGGAGGTCCTCGGTGGGGCGCAGGATCGGTGGGTAGCGGCGCTGGTTCATGGC
The DNA here is from genome assembly GCF_053599695.1 of Streptomyces sp. NPDC000878. Taxonomy (NCBI): domain Bacteria; kingdom Bacillati; phylum Actinomycetota; class Actinomycetes; order Kitasatosporales; family Streptomycetaceae; genus Streptomyces; species Streptomyces sp. NPDC000878. The sequence continues at coordinate 90,602 of NZ_JBSFMT010000038.1, forward strand.
TGAACCGCCCGGGTAGTCGAGCGGCAGACTGAGGCTGAAGGCGATGCCGTGCTCGACCTCGCGCACACCCTGGAGGACCTTCTCCTTGGTGAGCAGGTTGATCCGGCCCAGCTCGTCGTCCTCGCCCCAGTCGCCCCAGGTCGAGCCCGGCGGACGCTGCTTCCAACGCTTCGTCATGACTAACGCCTCCTCAGGCGACGGTCCCCGTTGACGGTCGGCGGCATGCTATTTGGATTATACCGGTCGGTCAACAACTAGAACTGCTTCGGTGCAGGCCTTTATATTGGCTTGCGTTCAGCAATAGACTCAGTGGTCGAAACATCGACTGTTGGGGAGATGATGAGCGAATCCACACAGGCGTGGGTGGCTGCCGGAGTACGTGCCGTGATCGGGACGCACACGCAGGCCCAGGACGCCGGCCGCACCGACGAGATCGTCGCGCTGTACACACCCGACGGAGTCCTCGAACTGCCGGGCACGGACCCCCTCCAGGGACACGACGCACTCCGCGCGGCCTTCAAGGGGTGGGCACCGGAACTGCCGCAACTGCACCTGGTCACCAACACGGTCGTCACCTCCTCCACCCCCGACGAGGCGACGGCCACGAGCGACGTGGTCTTCCTCCAGCGCGGCGAGGCGGGCTGGGCGGTCCAGGTGGTCGGCCACTACGAGGACGACCTGACCCGAACGGACGGCACCTGGCTGCTCCGCCGCAGGAAGACGACGTACCAGGTCTAGGAGAAGCGCCCCAAAGGGGCGCGGGGAACTGCGCGACCAGCCACAACGCACCCGCAGCTTGTCCACGACCTGTCCACCCCATGCACGAAGACCTTTAGACCTTGGAGAGAGATGCCCACCACTTCCCCCGACACCGAGGCGTCGGTCGCAGCCGGCGTACAGGCAGCCATCGCCGCCTACGCCCAGGCCCTGGACACCGGCCGCAACGACGACGTGGCCGACCTCTTCCTCCCCGACGGCATCGCCGAGATCGCCGGCATCGCCACCTTCGAGGGCCGCGACGCGATCCGCGAGGGCTACGCGGCCTTCGCGCCCACCCAGCCGCAGCTGCACCTCGTGGCCAACACGGTGGTCACCTCGTACACCGAGGAGGAAGCCACCGCGGTCAGCAACCTCGCGTTCTTCCAGCGCGGCGAGGCGGGCTGGGCCGTACAGATGGTCGGCCGCTACGACGACACGCTCCGCCACCACGACGGCGCGTGGAAGTTCCAGCGGAGGGTCACGACCTTCCTGCCGTAACGCGCGCGCGTCACGGAATGCCGACGCTCGTGCCACCCGAACCGCCGGGTGGCACGAGCGTCGGCTTTCCGCCTGGTCAGGCCTTGGGCTCCGGCTCCGTCGCCTTGGAGAAGGCGAACGCCGGGAAGTCGTTCGCGACCGCCTCGCGGATCAGCTCCTGGAGGTTCCAGCGGCCGGTCGGGTTCAGCAGCTGCTTGATCGGCTTGCCGGGGATGTTGCCCCCGGAGAAGTAGCTGCTCTCCAGGAAGGAGGACATCGTGCTGGAGTTCACACTGTCCGTCCACTCCTCCTCGGCGGCCTCGGTCACCTCGATGACGTCGTGACCGTGCTCGCGCGCGTGGACGATCGCGTCGGTGACGAACTCCACCTGGTCACCGGCGTACCGCGGGTTGTTGCCCGTGGCGCCGTGCGGCCCACCGGGGAAGAAGAAGTTCGGGAACCCGGCCGTCGCGACCCCGAGGTAGGTGAGCGGGCCGTCCGACCAGTACTCCTTCAGCGGGAGGCCCTGACGGCCCTGCACGCCCAGCCGGTTGAGGGCGCCGGTGCCGAAGTCGTAGCCGGTCGCCCAGATGATGATGTCGAACTCCTCGACACCCGCGGTGGTCTCGATGCCGTCCTCGGTGATGCGGGTGATCGGCGTCTCGTTGATGTCGACGAGCGAGACGTTGGGCTTGTTGTACGTCTCGTAGTAGCCGGTCCCGAAGGGGGGCCGCCGGCCGCCGTAGCCATGGGCCTTGGGGATCAACTTCTCGGCCGTCGCCGGGTCCTTGACGATGCTGCGGATCTTGTCGGCCATGAACGCGCACCACTCCGCGTTCACGGTCTCGTTCGAGAGCATGTCGTAGTAGTGCTCGGTCAGCTTGGTGAAGCCGGGGCCGTTCCACCGCTCCTCGTAGAACGCCTGGCGGTCCTCCGGGCTGTCTTCGAGGCCGGACCGCATGACGATCTGGTGCAGGAACCCGCTCGGCGAGGTGTTCAGCGTCTCGCGGATGGACTCGAAGTCGGCCTTCAGCGCGGCCTGTTCCTCGGGCGTGATCGGCCCGTTGTTGAGCGGCGTGAGCCAGTCGGCGTCCTTCTGGAAGACCGTGAGCTGGGCCACGTCGTCCGCGATCGCGGAGATGATCTGCACACCGCTGGAACCGGTGCCGATCTGGGCCACCCGCTTGCCGGTGAAGTCGATGGGGGTCTTCGGCCAGCGGCTGGTGTGGTGCTGCGCGCCGCGGAAGTCCTCGCGTCCCGGGATGCCCGGGATGAACGGCACCGAGAGGTTGCCGGTCGCCGCGACCACGAAGCGGGCCCGCACCTCGGTGCCGTCACTGCCCCGCACGCTCCAGGTCCCGGACGCCTCGTCGAAGACGGCCGCGGTCACCTTGACGCCGAAGGCGATGTCGCGCCGCAGGTCGAACCGGTCGACGACATGGTTGAAGTACCGCTCGATCTCGGGCTGGCCCGCGAACTTCTCCGACCACTCCCACTCCTCCCACAGTTCCTTGGAGAAGAGGTAGCCGTAGGTGTAGCTCTCGGAGTCGAAGCGCGCCTCGGGATAGCGGTTCCAGTACCAGGTGCCGCCGACTCCGGTGCCCGCCTCCAGCAGCTTCACCGACAACCCGGCCTCCCGGGCCAGGTACAGCTGGTAGATGCCGGTGACACCGGCGCCGATGACCAGTACGTCGACAGCGCTGTCCGCGCCGCCCGCTCCGACCTGGTCCGGGCCCGGCTTCGTCGTGTCGCTCATGTGCTCTCCCGCGTGAGCCTGATTCATTTTGTCGACCGGTCGGTCGAATACTCAGTGAGAAGTGAGAGTAGATGAGGCGGCGGGTCCGGGCAATGGATGTGAATCTCGCCCGGGTCATTGATTGTACCGACCGTCTGATCTAACTTTCGCTCAAGGACGTGAAACCGCGCAACGGGAGTACAGGCATGAGCGACAATGATGTCGAAGAGACCGCCGATCTGCGGGCCGCGGGCTGGAAGGCCATGCGCGCCGCACTGCCGGGTGTGTTCCCCGAGGGCGACATCGATCTGAAGGACGGCCGCCTCGGCGAGGACCTCGTCGACATCGGCCTCCTCAGTGTGTGGGGCGGACTGTGGGGCCGCGACGGGCTGGCTCCGCGCGACCGCAGTCTGGTGACGCTGGGCATCCTCATCGCCCTCGGTGCCGAGACCGAACTGAAGACCCATGTCCGTATCGCCCGGACGAACGGCCTGACCGAGGACGAGATCGCCGAGGTCATCTACCACTCCAGCGGCTACACCGGCTTCCCCCGGGCCGTGGCCGCCCGCACGGCGGCCCGCGAGGCCCTGGAGGGCTGACCGAAAGCCCCCTGCATCCCCTGTATCGCCGCCGACCGGGCGTGAGCCGTCGGCATCCACCCCACATCACACGAGGAGTACCCATGTCACTGCAGGGAAAGGTCGCGGTCGTCACCGGCGGCGCCCGGGGGATCGGCCGCGGTATCGCGACCGTGCTCGCGGCCAAGGGGGCCGCGGTCGCCGTCTGGGACCTGAACGTCGAGGGCGCCGAGGAAACGGTCGCGCTGATCGTCAAGGAGGGCGGTACGGCTATCGCGGTGGGCGGTGACGCGGCCGACGCCGAGGCGGTCGCGGCCTCGGCCGCCCGTACCCGTGCGGAACTCGGGCCGGTCGCGATCCTGGTCAACAACGCCGGGACGACCGCCTACGAGCCCTTCACGAGCATCAGCGAGGCGTCCTGGGACCGCATGATCGGGATCAACCTGAAGGGCCCGTTCCTGGTCACCAAGGAACTGGTGCCGGACATGGTCGAGGCGGGCTGGGGCCGGATCGTCAACATCTCGTCCTCCTCCGCGCAGACCGGCGCGCCCTCCATGGCGCACTACGCGGCCTCCAAGGGCGGTGTCATCGGCCTCACCAGGGCGCTGGCCGTCGAGTACATCGAGAAGGGGATCACGGTCAACCACGTCCCGCCCGGGTTCATCGACACCCCGCTGGTGCGCCAGGGCCCGGTCGACGTCGACGCGGTCGCCTCCATGATGCCGATGAAGCGCGCCGGCACCCCGGAGGACATCGCCTACGCGGTGGCCTACCTGGCCTCCGAAGAGGCGAGCTACGTGACTGGTCAGACGCTCAGCGCGAACGGTGGCCGCTATCTGGCGTGAGCGGTTGCCGCCGAGGCGCCGCCGCCGGATCTCTTGTTCCCGTGTTTTATGTACCGACCGGCAGGTATAATTTTCGGCGAGGCATTGGGCCCCGGCTGCAATGGAGCACGTATGAGCATCGACGACGACGTCAGAAACGGCACCCGTGGGGTGACCGCATGACGGCCCGCGTCCTGGTGGTGGGCGCCTCCGCGTCCGGTTTGTCGACGGTGGAGGCGTTGCGGCGTAAGGGTTTCGTGGGTGGGATCACGGTGCTGGGTGATGAGCCGCATGTTCCGTACGATCGTCCGCCGTTGTCCAAGCAGGTGTTGTCGGGTGCCTGGGAGCCGGGGCGGGCGGCGTTGCGCAGTCAGGAGCAACTGGCTTCGC
>NZ_JBSFMT010000039.1:0-87440 GCF_053599695.1 Streptomyces sp. NPDC000878
GCCGCGGCCCACACCGGCTGGGGGGGTTTTTGGGGGGGGGGGGGTTTTTGGGGGGGGGGGGGGGGGGGGGGGGCCAAAAAGGGTGGGCTGAACGGGCCTTGTCCTCGAACGCCGGCCTCGGGCATCTCCAGCCCGTCCGGCGTTTGAGGACAAGACCCGTTCAGGGCCGTAGCGGGGGTTCGGGGGCGGCGGGGGCGATAACACCGTCCGGGCCGTAGGAAACCCCTCGACAACGGCCCCCTCCTCGTCCGAATACTGGGATGCTGGAGCCTGGTGTTCGGACGGGGTACGGGGTATGGGGGCCGGGGAAATCGTGAAGGACAGGGTGCGGGTGGTCATCGCCGAGGATTCAGTGCTGCTTCGGGAGGGCCTGACCCGGTTGTTGACCGACCGTGGGCATGACGTCGTCGCCGGTGTGGGTGACGGGGTCGCGCTGATCAAGACCATTACCGAGCTGGCCGCGCAGGACGAGCTGCCGGACGTCGTCGTCGCGGATGTGCGGATGCCGCCCACGCATACCGACGAAGGGGTCCGGGCCGCCGTACAGCTGCGGAAATCGCATCCGGAACTCGGTGTGCTCGTGCTGTCGCAGTACGTCGAGGAGCGGTACGCGACCGAGCTGCTCGCCGGGTCCAGTCGCGGCGTCGGGTATCTGCTGAAGGACCGGGTCGCCGAGGTGCGGGAGTTCGTGGACGCGGTGGTGCGGGTGGCCCAGGGGGGTACTGCGCTCGATCCCGAGGTGGTGGCCCAGTTGCTGGGCCGCAGCCGTAAGCAGCACGTGCTCGCGGGGCTCACGCCCCGGGAGCGCGAGGTGCTGGGGCTCATGGCGGAGGGCAGGACCAATTCGGCCATCGCGCGGCAGCTCGTTGTGAGTGACGGTGCCGTCGAGAAGCACGTCAGCAATATTTTCCTGAAGCTGGGGCTCTCTCCGAGCGATGGTGACCATCGGCGTGTTCTGGCCGTTCTGACCTACCTCAATTCCTGACCATCTGACAGACCGTCAGCATCCCGCAACAGGCACTCGGTCGGCGGCAGAACCACAGACCCGGCCGGGAGCGTCTACCGAGTCAGCGCCGCGGGGCAGGAAATCATGACAAGTCAGGGCGTCGAACCGTCTCAAAATGGCGTCCATCATGCGATCGGTCCAGGGAAGGCGACCCTTACCGACGTACTGTTGATCCTGGGAAGGTCCGCGGGAGGACCGCCCCAGGCCGCCGCCTCGAAGGAGGTCCAGTTCAGTGACCAGCCAGGTCAGCAGTCCAGCGGACAGTTCAGCGGAAAGTTCGGCTAACGGTTCGACGGAGAAGGCCGGCTCAGACGTCGGAGCCGTCGGATCCGTCGTGGGAGAACAGCGCAACCCGGCCGCCGTAAAGGACGTACGCCGCCTCGATCGGGTGATTATTCGGTTCGCGGGGGACTCCGGGGACGGCATGCAGCTCACGGGGGACCGCTTCACCTCCGAGACCGCGTCCTTCGGGAACGATCTGTCCACTCTGCCGAACTTCCCCGCCGAGATCCGAGCGCCCGCAGGAACCCTGCCGGGCGTTTCTTCGTTCCAGCTGCATTTCGCCGACCACGACATCCTCACGCCCGGGGACGCGCCCAATGTGCTCGTCGCGATGAATCCGGCCGCGCTGAAGGCGAACATCGCCGATGTGCCGCGCGGCGCCGAGATCATCGTCAACACTGACGAGTTCACCAAGCGGGCCATGCAGAAGGTCGGGTACGCGGCCAATCCACTGGAGGACGGCTCGCTCGACGGGTACAGCATGCATCCGGTGCCGCTGACCACCCTCACCGTCGAGGCGCTCAAGGACTTCGCCCTCTCCCGCAAGGAGGCCGAGCGCAGCAAGAACATGTTCGCGCTGGGACTGTTGAGCTGGATGTACCACCGGCCGACCGAGGGCACCGAGAAGTTCCTGGCCACCAAGTTCGCCAAGAAGCCCGAGATCGCCGCCGCCAACCTCGCCGCGTTCAGGGCCGGTTGGAACTTCGGGGAGACGACGGAGGACTTCGCCGTCTCGTACGAGGTCGCGCCCGCGTCCGCCGCGTTCCCCACCGGGACCTATCGCAACATCTCCGGGAACCTGGCTCTGTCGTACGGGCTCATCGCCGCCGGTCAACAGGCCGATCTGCCACTGTACTTGGGGTCGTACCCGATCACGCCGGCCTCGGACATCCTGCACGAGCTGAGCAGGCACAAGAACTTCGGGGTCCGGACCTTCCAGGCCGAAGACGAAATCGCCGGTATCGGGGCCGCGTTGGGCGCCGCGTTCGGCGGGTCGCTGGCCGTCACCACCACCTCCGGACCCGGTGTGGCGCTGAAGTCCGAGACCATCGGGCTGGCCGTTTCGATGGAACTGCCGTTGCTGGTCATCGACATCCAGCGCGGCGGGCCCTCCACCGGGCTGCCGACCAAGACCGAGCAGGCCGATCTCCTCCAGGCCATGTTCGGGCGCAACGGCGAGGCCCCGGTGCCGATCGTGGCCCCGTGCACACCCGCCGACTGCTTCGACGCCGCCATCGAGGCCGCCCGTATCGCCCTCGCCTACCGCACCCCCGTCTTCCTGCTCTCCGACGGGTATCTCGCCAACGGCTCCGAGCCCTGGCGCATCCCCGAGGTCGACGAACTGCCCGATCTGCGCGTGCGGTTCGCCCAGGGTCCCAACCACACCCTCGACGACGGCACCGAGGTCTTCTGGCCGTACAAGCGGGACCCGCAGACGCTCGCCCGCCCCTGGGCCATTCCCGGCACCCCCGGCCTCGAACACCGCATCGGTGGCATCGAGAAGCAGGACGGCACGGGCAACATCTCCTACGACCCCGCCAACCACGACCTGATGGTCCGTACCCGTCAGGCCAAGATCGACGGCATCGACGTACCGGATCTCGAAGTCGACGAACCGTCGGGCGCCGCCAACACCCTTGTGCTGGGCTGGGGTTCCACCTACGGGCCGATCACCGCGGCCGTACGGCGGCTGCGGGCGGCCGGGCAGCCGATCGCGCAGGCCCATCTGCGCCACCTCAACCCCTTCCCGCGCAATCTCGGTGAGGTGCTGAGGCGTTACGACCGGGTCGTGATCCCCGAGATGAACCTCGGCCAGCTCGCCACGCTGATCCGGGCGAAGTACCTGGTGGACGCCCACTCGTACAACCAGGTCAACGGTATGCCGTTCAAGGCCGAACAGCTCGCCACGGCTCTCAAGGAGGCCATCGATGGCTGAGACGTCCACGGAAGGCTCCGGTACCGGCACGATCGAGGCACTCACTCTGGTGCCCAAGGCCGAGGCCAGGCAGTCCATGAAGGACTTCAAGTCCGACCAGGAAGTGCGCTGGTGCCCCGGCTGCGGGGACTACGCGGTCCTCGCCGCCGTACAGGGCTTCATGCCCGAACTCGGGCTGGCGAAGGAGAACATCGTCTTCGTCTCCGGGATCGGGTGCTCCTCCCGGTTCCCGTACTACATGAACACGTACGGGATGCACTCCATCCACGGTCGCGCCCCCGCCATCGCCAGCGGGCTCGCCTCCAGCCGGCGGGACCTGTCCGTCTGGGTGGTCACCGGTGACGGCGACGCGCTCTCCATCGGCGGCAACCATCTGATCCACGCCCTGCGGCGCAACGTCAACCTCAAGATCCTGCTCTTCAACAACCGGATCTACGGGCTGACCAAGGGTCAGTACTCGCCGACGAGCGAGGTCGGCAAGATCACCAAGTCGACGCCGATGGGTTCGCTGGACGCGCCCTTCAACCCGGTGTCGCTGGCGATCGGCGCCGAGGCGTCCTTCGTCGCCCGGACCGTCGACTCCGACCGCAAACACCTCACGAGCGTGCTGCGCGAGGCCGCCGCCCACCCCGGTACCGCGCTCGTCGAGATCTACCAGAACTGCAACATCTTCAACGACGGCGCCTTCGAGGTGCTGAAGGACAAGCAGCAGGCCGAGGAGGCGGTGATCCGGCTGGAGCACGGGCAGCCGATCCGGTTCGGCGCCGACGGCGCCAAGGGTGTCGTACGGGACCGGGCGACCGGCGATCTGAAGGTGGTCGCCGTCACCGCCGACAACGAGGGCGACGTGCTCGTGCACGACGCGCACTCCGCGTCGCCGACCACGGCCTTCGCGCTCTCCCGGCTCGCCGACCCGGACACCCTGCACCACACGCCCATCGGCGTCTTCCGCTCGGTCGACCGGCCCGTGTACGACACACAGATGGCCGAGCAGCTCGACACCGCGATCGTCCAGAACGGCAAGGGCGACCTCGGCGCGCTGCTCGCGGGCGGGGACACCTGGACCGTCGTCGGCTGACCTCTTGGCGAGCGACTACGAGGCCCGGGCCTTTTCGGCCCGGGCCTCGTCGTACGCCTCGCGGGCGCGGGCCACGTCCGGCATACGGTCCTTCGTCCAGACGGCCAGGGCACGGACCTGGGCGGCGGCCTCGCGGCCGAGGTCGGTGAGCGAGTAGTCGACGCGGGGCGGGATGACCGGCTTCGCGTCCCGGTGGACCATGCCGTCGCGCTCCAGCGTCTGGAGGGTCTGCGTCAGCATCTTCTCGCTGACCCCGCCGATGGCCCGGCGCAGCTCGCTGAAGCGGTACGGGCGCTCCAGCAGCTCCATGAGGACGAGCACACCCCAGCGGCTGGTGACGTGCTCCAGGACCAGGCGGTACGGACACCTGCCCTCGGCGTCGGCCACCGTCCCGCGCCCCTCGCTCACCGCCGTACTTACTGTCGTACCGACTGCCGCACTTACTGTCATGTAAGTACCTTACTTGAAAGTGGGTACTTTCCAAGAGTTAGCGCTTCTCCTAGGGTTAGTGCCAGCCCGCATCGCACAAGGAGATACGCATCATGAGCATCGTCGTCACCGGAGCCACCGGCCACCTCGGTCGTCACGTCGTCGAGCAGCTGCTGGAGAAGGTTCCGGCCGACCAGATCACCGCGGTCGTGCGCGACGCGGAGAAGGCGTCCGGCTTCGCGGCCCGCGGCGTGAAGATCGCCGTCGCGAACTACAACGAGCCCGAGACCTTCGACGGTGTCATAGCCGCCGGTGACAAGGTGCTGCTCATCTCCGGCAACGAGTTCGACAAGGGCCGCGTCGGCCAGCACAAGGTCGTCCTCGACGCCGCCAAGGCCGCGGGCGCCGCGCTGCTCGCGTACACCAGCGCCCCGGGCACCCTGACCGCCACGCTCGCCGACGACCACAAGGGCACCGAGGCCGCGATCCTCGAGTCCGGCGTCCCCTACTCGCTGCTGCGCAACGGCTGGTACAACGAGAACTACACCGAGCAGCTCGCCGTCGCCCTCGAGCACGGCGTCACCCAGGCCGCCGGCGAGGGCAAGGTCGCCTCGGCCGCGCGCGCCGACTACGCCGCCGCCGCTGTCGCGGTGCTGACCGGCGAGGGCCACGAGAACTCGACGTACGAGCTGAGCGGCGACACGGCGTGGACCTTCGCCGAGTACGCCGCCGAGGTGTCCAAGCAGTCCGGCAAGGACGTCCCCTACAACGCGGTCCCCGTCGAGGTCTTCATCGGCATCCTGACCGGCGCCGGTCTGCCCGAGGGCTTCGCCGCGATCCTCGCGGGCGTGGACGCGGCCATCGAGCAGGGCCAGCTGGCCGGCACCCCGGGCGACCTGTCCCGCCTGACCGGCCGCCCGACCACGCCGATCGCCGAGTCGATCGCCGCCGCGCTCAAGGGCTGACCCGCACAACAAAGCAAGGCTGACCCCTGGAACACCTAGGGGCCGGCCCCAGAGCCCTCAGGGGCGCGCACTCCCCCGTAGCGCCCCTGAGGATGCCACCCCCGGCTGTCATGACCGTATCGCGATACGAGCATGACAGCCGGGGGTGCTCGGCGTTACCGTCAGGGACGCGCATCCATATGCTGATGTGCTGATACGAGGGGGAGGCACCGGTGGCCGGGAAGCCCACGAGCGAGCAGCGCAAAGGCCTGCTGAACGGCTTCGCGGCATACGGGATGTGGGGCCTCGTCCCGCTCTTCTGGCCGCTGCTGAAGCCGGCCGGGGCGGTCGAGATCCTGGCCCACCGGATGGTGTGGTCCCTCGCCGTCGTCGGCCTCGCACTGCTGGCGCTGCGCCGCTGGGCCTGGGCGGGCGAACTGCTGCGGCAACCGCGCCGGCTGGCACTGATCACGGTCGCCGCGGCGCTCATCACGGTCAACTGGGGCGTCTACATCTGGGCCGTGAACACCGGGCACGTGGTCGAGGCCTCGCTCGGCTACTTCATCAACCCGCTCGTCACCATCGCCATGGGCGTGATCCTGCTGAAGGAACGGCTGCGGCCGGTGCAGTGGACGGCGGTCGGCGTGTGCCTCGCCGCCGTACTCGTCCTGACGATCGGATACGGCCGGCCGCCCTGGATCTCCCTCTGCCTGGCCTTCTCCTTCGCCACGTACGGCCTGGTGAAGAAGAAGGTCAACCTGGGCGGGGTCGAATCCCTGGCCGCCGAGACCGCGGTCCAGTTCCTGCCCGCGCTGGCCTATCTGCTGTGGCTGGGCAGCCGGGGCGAGGCGGTCTTCGGCACGGAGGGCGCCGGACACGCGGCCCTCCTCGCGGCGACCGGCATCGTGACCGCCCTCCCGCTGGTCTGCTTCGGCGCGGCGGCGATCCGGGTGCCCCTGTCGACCCTGGGCCTCCTCCAGTACCTGGCCCCCGTCTTCCAGTTCCTCCTCGGCATCTTCTACTTCCACGAGGCCATGCCCCCGGAACGCTGGGCCGGCTTCGCACTGGTGTGGCTGGCGCTCGCGCTGCTGACGTGGGACGCGCTGCGGGCCGCTCGGCGGGGTGCGCGTGCGCTCAGGGCGGGGGCCGAGGCGATCCCCTCTCCCCGGACGACGGAAGCCACGCAGGAAGCCACGCAGGAAGCTGCTCAGGACGCCGCACGGGACGCCGCACGGGACGTCACGCAGGACGTACGCCGCTGAACACGCAGGGCGTACGCCGCTGAAGCGGGGCGTTGTCAGTGCGGCACGTTATAAGTGGATTCCATGACGCAGACGCCCGCACAGCCCGGCTCCGCCCCCGTCCCCGATCCCACCCCGGTCCACTGGAAACTGGTCGTCGACTGCACGGACCCGCACGCGCAGGCCGGTTTCTGGGGTGCCGCGCTCGCGTACGCCGTCGAGGACCACAGTGCGCTGGTCGAGCGGCTGCTGGGCATCGGTGCCGTGCCGGCCGAGCTGACCGTCGAGGTGGGTGGCCGGCGTGGCTGGCGGGACCTGGCCGCCGTACGGCATCCCGGTGATCCGTACGAGGAGGAGAGCGGGACCGGGCTCGGGCGGCGGCTGCTGTTCCAGCGTGTGCCGGAGCCGAAGACGGGCAAGAACCGGCTCCACCTCGATCTGCACCCGGGCCCGGACCGGCGCGCGGCCGAGGTCGAGCGGCTGACGGGGCTGGGCGCGAGCGTGCTGCGGGAGGTGCGGGAGATGGGCGGTACGTGGGTGGTGATGACGGACCCGGAGGGCAACGAGTTCTGCGTGCACTGAGGCCCAGCAGTCGCCCGGGCGTTGCGTGCGCATGAACATGCCCGCGATCATGCATTGGTCATGTCCATGTTCATCCGATATGCGAACTCCCTGTCCAGATAGCGCTCTTGACGAACAGTTGGCCAGAGCTTCACCATCCAGGCACCTATCCGCTGTGGAATCCCTGTGATTCCCAAGGAATTCGGAGCCCCCCACATGAAGCTCTCGGTTCCCGGACGCGCCACAGCCACCGCTGTGGCCGTCACCGTGCTCGCCACCACCGCGCTCCTCACCACGAGTACGGTCGCAGGCGCGGCCCCCGCCCCCGACTCCGCGCCGGCCGTCAGACTCGCCGCCGCGCCCGACCTGCCCCTGGCCAACGTCAAGGCGCATCTGACCCAGTTGCAGTCCATAGCCACCGCCAACGGCGGCAACCGGGCGCACGGCAGGACCGGTTACCGTGCCTCGCTCGACTACGTGAAGGCCAAGCTGGACGCGGCCGGGTTCACCACGACCATCCAGCAGTTCACCGCGTCCAGCCGTACCGGTTACAACCTGATCGCCGACTGGCCCGGCGGCGACCCCGAGCAGGTGATCATGGCGGGCTCACACCTCGACAGTGTCACCTCCGGCGCCGGCATCAACGACAACGGCAGTGGCTCGGCCGCCGTCCTGGAGATCGCGCTCGCCGTCTCCCGCGCCCAGTACCAGCCCACCAAGCATCTGAGATTCGCCTGGTGGGGAGCGGAGGAGCTGGGCCTGGTCGGGTCCCGGTACTACGTCACCAACCTCTCCGCCGCGAACCGCGCGCGCATCGACGGCTATCTGAACTTCGACATGATCGGCTCGCCGAACCCCGGCTACTTCGTCTACGACGACGACCCGACCATCGAACAGACCTTCAAGGACTACTACGCCACCCTCGGCGTCCCGACCGAGATCGAGACCGAGGGCGACGGCCGTTCCGACCACGCGCCCTTCAAGAACGTGGGCGTCCCCGTCGGCGGTCTGTTCACCGGCGCCAGCAACACCAAGTCGGCGGCGCAGGCGGCCAAGTGGGGCGGTACGTCGGGCCAGGCGTTCGACCGCTGCTACCACTCGTCCTGCGACACGACGGCCAACATCAACGACACCGCCCTGGACCGCAACAGTGACGCCGCCGCCTACGCGGTGTGGGAGTTGTCGGAGTAGCGCGCAGTCCGTGGTCCAACTCCCCCGTACCGGACCGGCGATGGCATCGTACGGATGCCAAGATCGGTAGTTCGGTACGGGGGAGGAACATTCATGCGCAGTGCGCGTACGAGAGTGCTGGCGGCCGTGGTGGCGGGGCTGGTCCTCGCCGGGTGCGCCGGGTGCGGTGGATCGGCGCGGCCCGAGAAGGCAGCCGGTGCGAGTGAACCCGCGGGTGGCGGTCGATCGGGCGGCTCGCTCGCCGGGTTGACCGTCCCCGCCGGCTACGACGCCGGTCGCGGCTGGGACCAGGAACTGGGCTGGGTCGAGGAGGGCACCGAGACCGCGCCCGTCGCACCCGGCTCCGGCACCGTCGCGTACGTGGTCGCCGACCAGGCCGAGATGTACGTCCAGGTACGCAGGGCCACGACGGGCAAGGTGCTGTGGACCAGCGCCGCCTGGACCCCGCCGGGGTCCCTCGACGACTCCGCGGGCTACGACCCCGCCCTCACCGCACCCGCTTCGGTGATCGCCGTGAGCGCGGGCGGGCGCGAGTACTTCGTCGCGTGGGCGCACGGGCTGGCCGGCCGGGACGAACTGCACGACGGCAAGGAGATCGTCCAGGCCGAGGTGTACGCGGCCGACGCCTCCGGGAACGCGGTCGCGCCGCTGCGCAGCATCGACGTCCCGGTCGAGGCCGACGACGGCACCGTCCAGGGCGAGGCCGTGGTCCGTGACGGCGGCGCGGGCCGGGCCCTCGTCGGCTGGGCGGACGGCCATGTCGGCCACGCCGTGGCGATCGACGTCACGAGCGGCAGGGTCACGACGTACGACGCCGCGGGCACTGTCGTCGGGATGAGCACACGGGGGCCCGTCGCGAACTCCTACAACGGCGGATTCGGCGTGTTCAACGGCTGGTTCAGCACGGATGTGACCCCCGAGGGCACGGCCGCCGAACCGTCCGCCGGCTTCGGCGCCGCCCTGCTCAACGGCACCGCCCAGACGGTCGCCGACGGCAAGATCCTCGCCTCCTGGACGCCCTCCGGGGGCGGCAACGCGGACGGCAGCGAGGAGACTGTACGGACCGTGCACGACGTCGCGACCGGCAAGGTGCTGCTGCGCGCCGAGTGCCGCGACCGCGCGCTCACGCAGATATTCGACACGGACGACACCGTCCTCGGCGACAGCGTCCTGACCTCCGTCTCCCCCAACGGCCGCTATCTCTCGTACGGTTGGATGCTCTTCGACCTCCAGAAGGGCTCCGTGGCCTGTCTCGCCAAGGGCGCGGGCGGGAACGAGGGCCGCAAGGACATGCTGATCGACTCCGTGCGCGACGACGGCACGGCGTACGGCACCGTCGCGGGCTCGGACCCGCGCGTCGCCGTCGAGATCCCGGCCTCGACGGGCACCCCGAAGGCCCTGCCGACCGGCACGGAGACACCCGCGTACACGCCCGTCGGCGCCGGCGTCTTCCTCACCTGGATCGAGGGCGGCGGGATTCGGGTCTCGGGGCGCATGGAGAGGTGAACCTCCCGGTTGCGGAGATCGCCGCCGCCGTACGGGCGCGGGACGTGACCGCCGTCGAGGTCGTCACCGTCGCGCTCGCGCGGATCGCCGCCGTGGAACCGGAGTTGTGCGCGTTCCGGGAGGTGTGGGGCGAGGCGGCGGTACGGCGGGCGCGCGAGGTCGACAGGCGGGTCGCCGCGGGTGAGCGGCTGCCGCTCGCGGGCGTTCCGCTCGCGGTGAAGGGGCGGTACGGGGAGCGGGCGGCGGACGCGGTACGGCTGATCGCCGCCGGGTGTGTGCCGGTGGGCGCCACGTCCGTACCCGCGCCCGGGCCCGGAACTCCTTGGCAGACATGGGGACTCGGGGCCGGTGGCCGGACGGTCAACCCATGGCGGGCGGACCGGGTTCCGGGCGGTTCGTCGGCGGGGGCCGCGGCGGCGGTGGCGGCGGGCCTGGTCCCTCTCGCGACCGGCGCGGACGGCGCCGGGTCCGTACGCATCCCGGCCGCCTGGTGCGGAGTGTTCGGCCTCAAGTCGACGAACGGCCGCCTGCCGCATCCCGACCGGACGGGGCTGAGCGCAGTGGGGGCGGTGGCTCGGCGGGCGGTTGACCTGGGGACGTACTGGCGGTGCGTGACGGAGGAGGGGGATGACCAGGAGTGCGTACGGCGTCCGCTCACCGCCCTCTGGTCCGACTCCCTCGGCTTCGCCCGCGCCGATCCCGGGCAGGCCCGCGTCGCGCACGGGGCCGCGCTGCGGCTCGACGGTGCCGGGGTCGTACGGCTGCTGCCGACGGACGATGCCTTCGTACACCTCGACGATCCGGGGCCGGCCTGGCTGGCGTTGCGGACGCCGGGGGCGGATGCGGGTGCGGGTGGGGGTGGAGACGCGGGTGGGATTGGGGGTACGGGTGGGGGCGCGAGTGCGGGTGGCGGTACCGCGGCGGCGTACCGCCTGCGTGCGCTCAACGACCGGCGGCTTGCGGAGCTGTTCACCCGGGCCGACCTGCTCCTGACCCCCACGACCCCGAATCCGCCTCATGGCCACGAGGGCCCGGGCGACCGGTACTCGACCGCGCTCACCTGGGCGTTCAACCTCAGCGGGCATCCGGCGGCGAGCATCCCGGCGGGCTTCGGCCCGGACGGCTGCCCGGTCGGACTCCAGGTGGTGGCCCGGCACGGCGAGGAGCAGGTGCTGCTGCGGGTCATGGCGGAGGCGGAGGAACGGGCGGGGCTGCGGGCACCCGAGGTGCGGTAGCGGCTGGGCTGGGCTGGGCTGGGCTGGGCTGGGCTGGGCTGGGCTGGGCAGATGTTAATGCGTGCGCATATACTTCGTACGCATGTAATCGCCGTACGCGCCACACCCGCCGTACGCCAACCGCATCGGGGGCCGACATGAACCGCAGCTTCCTCTTCCTCCTCGGCAGCAGCCGTACCGACGGCAACACCGAGGCGCTCGCCCGCCGGGCCGCCGAACAACTGCCCGCCGATGTCGAGCAGCGCTGGCTGAGCCTCGCCGAGCATCCGCTGCCCGACTTCGAGGATCTGCGCCATGACGCGGACCACGTCCGGCCGACCGGAAACAACGCCGGCCTCCTGCTCGACGCCACGCTCGCGGCCTCGGACATCGTGATCGTCTCGCCGCTGTACTGGTACTCGGTGTCCGCCCCCGTCAAGCGCTACCTCGATTACTGGTCGGGCTGGCTGCGCACCCCCGGCCTGGACTTCAAGGCCACCCTCGCCGGACGCACCCTGTGGGGCGTCACCGTCCTCGCGGACCCGGACCCGAAGCTCGCCGACCCGCTGGTCGGCACGCTCCACAACACGGCCGCGTACATGGGGATGCGGTTCGGCGGGGTGCTGCTCGGCAACGGGAGCAAGCCCGGTGACGTACTGAACGACACCGACGCGCTCACCCGCGCGAAGACGTTCTTCAAATAGTTCGAGGAAGGGGAAGGGGAAGGGAAGTTCAGGCAGTGATGTCCCTCGTCGTGAACCGCGCCCAGGCCGCCGCGCCGAACACCGCCGCGTACACGGCCTGGATGCCGAGGTTCTTCACCAGGTCGTCCCAGTAGACCGGTTCGCGCATGAGGTCGGCGAAGGACAGCCAGTAGTGGGAGAAGAAGTACGGCTGGAGCGCGTGCAGTTGGGGTATCTGGTCGAGGATCTGGACGGTGATGAGCAGTCCGACGGTCGTCGCCATCGCCGCGATGCCGCTGCTCGTCAGGGTCGAGATGAACAGACCGAGCGCCGCCACCCCGATCAGTGACGCGGCGACGACCAGCGCGATCAGCAGCGCCCGCCCCAATCCCTCCGTGAAGCTGATGCTCGTACCGGAAATCGTCGTCAGATCGCCGAGCGGGAAGAGGAGTGCGCCCACTGTGAGCGCCGATATCGCCACCACCAGCGTCGCGACCAGGCAGAACGTCAGTGTGGTCGCGTACTTGGTGAGGAGCAGGCGGGTGCGGCCGGCCGGGGCGACCAGCAGATAGCGGAGGGTGCCCGCGCTCGCCTCGCCGGCTATCGCGTCGCCCGCGATGACGCCGATGGCCATCGGGAGGAAGAAGGGGAGGGTTGCGGCCAGGGCCGTGAACACCAGGAAGAGGCCGTTGTTGGTGATCTGCGAGATGAAGGCGGGGCCGCCTCCGGCGGGGCCAGCCGAGGAACCGTCACCTGTCTCGATCTTGACCGCTATGCCGACGAGGATCGGTACCGCCGCCAGTACACCGAGCAGCGCGAGGGTGCGCCAGCGGCGGAAGGTGGTGAGTAGTTCGTTGCGGAAGAGGGTGCCGAGGAAGGTCGTTCGGCGGCTGACGGTTAGTTGTGGCTTGTCGCGCAGTTCCCCGCGCCCCTTGGGGGCGCTCGTCTCAACCTGCGACATCGAAGCCCTCCCC
This sequence comes from Streptomyces sp. NPDC000878, assembly GCF_053599695.1. Lineage (NCBI taxonomy): Bacteria > Bacillati > Actinomycetota > Actinomycetes > Kitasatosporales > Streptomycetaceae > Streptomyces > Streptomyces sp. NPDC000878. The sequence goes on from NZ_JBSFMT010000039.1 coordinate 13,046, forward strand.
CGTCAGCGCCACGAACGCGTCTTCCAGCGACGCCCGTTCAATACCGAATCCCCGGACGCGGACGCCCGCTCCGACCAACGCGGCGTTCAGATCGGCCAGTTCGCGGTCTCCGTCCGGCACCTCGCAGGTCACCCGGTCATCGGTCACGACCACGTCGCCGACCCCCTGCTCCTTCAGCACTCGCGCCGCGTCCGCCGTATCCGGTGTCGTCACGACGAGGCGTCTGCGGGTCCCGGCGGCCAGCTCCGTCACCGAGCCCTGGGTGATGAGCCGCCCTTGTGCCATCACCGCCGCGTGCGTACAGACCTGCTCGATCTCGTCGAGGAGGTGGGAGGAGAGGAAGACGGTGGTGCCCTCGGAGGCCAACTCCCGTACCAGGGAACGGATTTCGCGCATGCCCTGCGGGTCGAGCCCGTTGGTCGGCTCGTCGAGGACGAGCAGCCAGCGTGGCTGGAGCAGCGCCGCCGCGAGCCCGAGCCGCTGCTTCATGCCCAGCGAGTACGCCTTCGCCTTCTTGCCGGCGGCGGCCGTGAGGCCCACCCGGTCCAGCGCGTGCGCGACGCGCGTACGCCGGGTGCGCGGATCGGCGGTCGGGTCGGCGGCGTCGTAGCGTACGAGGTTGTCGCGGCCCGAGAGGAAGCCGTACAGCGCGGGCCCCTCGATGAGCGCGCCGACGTGCGGCAGCACGGCGCGGGTGGCGCGGGGCATCGGCCGCCCCAGCACCCGCGCCGTCCCCGACGTCGGCTCGATCAGGCCCATCAGCATGCGGATGGTGGTCGTCTTGCCGGAGCCGTTCGGCCCGAGGAAACCGAAGACGCTGCCCGCCGGGACGGTGAGGTCGAGAGCGTCGACGGCCAACTGCCCGCCACGGAAGCGCTTGGTGAGGGCACGGGTGACGATGACCGCGTCATCGTCCCGGCTCACCTCTTCCTGCTCCGGCTCCGCGGCGGACGGTTCCTCCATGGGCTCCTCAATCGTCGTGTACCTCGTGTACGTCGTGCACGGGAGTTACTGGGCCGCGTTCGCCGCCTTCACGAGCGCGTCCTTCGTGACGGCGCCGACGTAGAGCTTGCCGTCGTCCGTCATCAGGGCGTTGATCAGGCGGGTCTTGAAGACCGTGCCGGAGCCGAAGTCGCCGGAGACCTTGTCACCGAAGGAGTCGAGGAAGCCGCCGAAGGCACCGGCGTCCGGCGAGTCACCGGCCGACGGCAGCCCGCCCTCGGCACCGGACCCCGAGTCGAAGGCGGCGATGGAGTTCCAGCCCTCGCCGATGACCTTGACGCCATCGCCTTCGAGCCCGTCCACTGCCCCCTCGTGGCCCTCAAGCCCCTTGAGGTCCTCGTCGAACTTCCTGCCGGAGTTGCTGCCGAAGTCCTCCTCGGCACTGCCCGAGCCCTCCTCGGTGACCTTCGTGCCCTTGGGCGGGGTGAAGTCGAAGGTCGAGGCGGCGGGCTTGGCGAAGTCGACGTCGACGAAGCCGGCGTCCACGACGGCCGCGCCGCCACTCGCCGGGGTGAGCGTGAACTTCAGGGGCGTACCGGTCTTCGAGTCGACCGCGATGCTGATCGCCCCGACCGTGGACCCGGACGCCTTCGGCTTGATGACCAGCTTGTACGCGTCCCGGCCGGCGACCTGGGCGGTGCCGTCGACGGTCACGGAGGTCGTGCCGTCGACCGCCTTCAGGGCCTCCTCGGCCAACTCCTTGGGCGTGGTGGGCGCGTCGTCGCCGGGCAGGACCTGGTCCTTGCCGTCGCCCTTGCCGCTCTCCGACGCTGGGGCCGTCGCGTGGTACGCCTCGTTCGACGAACTGTCGTACGCCCACACCTCGTCGCCGTTGTGGATGACGCTGTACTCGGCGGCCTTCTCCAGCAGCGACACCTTCTGCTTGTCGGGGCCGTCGACGGCGACCCGGACCGTGTGCGTGCCGGAGGCCAGTTCGAGGAGCTTGGCGCTCGGATCGGCGGCCGACCCCGAATCGCTCGAACCCCCGCCGAGGCCGCCGGACAGCAGGCCGCTCTCCAGACCGCCGAGGTCGGGCAGCCCCAGATCCGTACTGATCTTCACCGTGCCGGACAGCTGCTGTACGTCCGACGCGGCGATCTTCTCGATGAGTTCCTGCGCGCTGATCTTCGGCAGATCGGGGTCACCGGAACCGGCGAACGCCGGTACCAGCCCGATCGTCGCGACCGTCAGACCGATCACCACGGCCGGGGCGGCATACCGTGCGGCCTTGCGGCGTCGCGACGGCACGTCCTCGGCCTCGGTCTCGATCTCGGCCTCGATCCGGTTGCCGGACTTGGCCTCTTCGTACGGTGCCATGTGTGCCTTACCTCCGTCGTCGGCGGCGGCTGTCGGTCCCACACCTGTCCACCCTGAGCCGCCATTCTCACCCGAACCGGTGAGGAGTGGTGCTTTCCATCTCACCAAATCGACGAAGAGGAATCGTCAGACCTTGGTCTCAACTCCGCGTACTGCTACGGGATGACATAAGGAGGCGATGCTTCCCCCGACCCGTAGGGGTCAGGTGATCTCACTTTGGGCTTAGTCCAGCAATGTGACGCGCGCCACACGCGCACTTAGCCCGTCCGGCGCCGTAGGACGAGGCCGTAGGACGAGGCCGTAGGACGAGGCCGTAGGACGAGGCCGTAGGACGAGGCCGTTCAGACCCCCGCTGTCGGCCTGAACGGCCTCGTCCTCAAACGCCGGACGGGCTGGGGGGTGTGGGCCGGCGCTGGGGAGAGTGGGGGACCGGGTGGGTGGGCAGGTCGCGCTGGACGCGCTCGTCCTCAAACGCCGGGCGGGCTGGAGGGTGCCGGCCGGGGCTGAAAGATCAAGCCCCGGCCGGTGCCCCCCCCGCCTACGGGACCGGCCGCGCCGTTTTCTATGATCTCCCCCTGATTCATTCCTCAGGGGTCTCCTGTTCGTCCGTGTACTTGCGTTTGTCATGTACTCGCATCCCGTTGTTCAGCGGGTCGGTCGGGCTGCCGTGGGAGCTTCCGTAGGTCCGAGAAGCCGCCCAGGCAAGGGAGTTCGACGATGAGTGGGGTCGTGTCGCCCGGCAGACGCCGGTTTCTGACTGCCGGGGCCGCTGCCGTAGGGGCCGCCGCGTCCGGGCAGTTGCTGCTCGCGGGGACCGCCCGGGCCGCGCAGACCCCGTTGCCCGGCGGGGTGTTCAGTCTTGGGGTCGCCTCCGGGGATCCGTTGCCGGACGGTGTCGTGCTGTGGACCCGGCTCGCTCCCGATCCGCTCAACGGCGGGGGGATGCCCGATCGGGCCGTTGTCGTCGAGTGGCAGATATCCGAGGACTCGCGGTTCCGGCGCAAGGTCAAGCGTGGGTACGCCTGGGCCCGGCCCGAGTACGGGCACAGCGTTCACGCCGATGTACGCGGGCTGAGTCCCGACCGGCACTACTGGTACCGGTTCCGGACCAGCGGGCAGCTCTCACCGGTGGGGCGCACCCGTACCGCTCCCCGGCCGCTCGTCTCCGGCAGCCATCTGCGTATCGCGCTCGCCTCCTGCCAGAACTGGCAGCACGGCTACTTCACCCCGTACGCGGACATGCGTGCCCAGGACCCCGACCTCGTCGTCTTCGTCGGCGACTACATCTACGAGTCCACGTCCGCGATCACCGGCGTACGCAAGCACGAGGGCACCGGCGAGCCGTTCAGTCTTGTTCAATACCGCAATCGGTATGCCCAGTACCACAGCGATCCGCACCTCAAGGCGATGCACGCCGCCGCGCCCTTCGTCGTCACCTTCGACGACCACGAGGTCGACAACGACTTCGCCGGGGATGTTCCTCAGGACCCCGACAAGCAGTCCCCCGAGGCGTTCGCCGCGCGGCTCACCGCCGCCTATCAGGCCTACTACGAGCACATGCCCGTCCGCGCCACCTCCGTGCCCAACGGCCCGCACATCCGTATGCACCGGCGCTTCGACTTCGGGCGGCTCGTGCGGCTCAACGTGCTCGACACCCGGCAGTTCCGCAGCGACCAGGCCACCAGTCAGGCCGGTGCCCTCGACCCGGCGATGACCATGCTCGGTGCCGCGCAGAAGCAGTGGCTGCTGAGCGGGCTGCGTACCTCACAGGCTCGGTGGAATCTCATCGCCTCGCAGATCATGATGGCCGAGACCGACCTCAAGATCGGTGACGGCAAGCTCTGGTACTACGACGCCTGGGACGGCTACCAGGTCGAACGCAACGCCCTGCTCGCCGAGTTCGCGAGTGTCCGTAATCCTGTCGTTCTCTCCGGTGACCGGCATCTCACGATGATCAGCGACCTCAAGCGGGACTTCGCCGACCCCGGTTCGGCGGTCGTCGGTGCCGAGTTCGTCGGTACGTCCATCTCCAGCGGTGGGGACCAGGACTCCGTCGCCTTCCACAAGGAGTGGGACGCGCGTAAGAGTGACAATCCGCACTGGAAGGTCATCGACAACCATCGCGGCTACCACCTATTCGACATCCGGCGGACCGGTATCGACGCCCAGGTCCGGATCGCGGACACCGTGACCAAGCCCACTTCCGCCTCCCGGACCCTGGCCAAGCTCCATGTGGAGTCCGGAAAACCGGGAGTGCGGAAGGTCTGACAAGGCCTGACAAGGTCTGACCGGCTAAAGAGCTTACGGCCGACCGTAAGCAGAATCACTGAAACAATTTCCGGTGAATGACAGGTTGCGCGCGCATATGCGGCGGGAGGCGCTCACCTTGCACTGCGGTTACCGCAGGTGGGACGATTTCAGGGTTCTCTGTTGCCCCGAGGTAGGTCGCCCGTGTCCCAGCACAATGCCAAGCCCCGCACCACCGCCGTCGTCCTCGCGGGCGGCACCGGTCAGCGGGTGGGCCTGTCGATTCCGAAGCAGTTGCTGAAGATCGCCGGGAAGGCGGTCATCGAGCACACCCTGAACACGTTCGAGCAGGCGGATTCGATCGACGACGTCATCGTCCTGATGGCGCCCGGCTATGTGGCGGACATCGAGAAGATCGTCGCCAAGGCCGGTTTCACGAAGGTCACCCGGATCATCGAGGGCGGCGCCACCCGCAACGACACCACCGAACGGGCCATCGAGGCCCTGGGGGAGGGGCTGGAGGAGGGCGAGGACCGCAACGTCCTGTTCCACGACGCCGTACGGCCCCTGTTGTCCCAGCGGGTCATCGACGACTGTGTGGTCGCCCTGGAGCGCTACCAGGCCGTCGACGTCGCCATTCCCTCCGCCGACACGATCATCGTCACCCGTACGCATGGTGAAGACGGTGAGTTCATCACCGAGATCCCGGACCGCTCGCGGCTGCGGCGTGGCCAGACGCCCCAGGCGTTCAAGCTGTCGACCATCCGGCGGGCCTACGAGGTCGCGGCCGGCGACCCCAACTTCCAGGCCACGGACGACTGTTCGGTCGTACTCAAATACCTCCCGGACGTGCCGATCCATGTCGTCGCGGGCGACGAGTACAACATGAAGGTCACCCAGCCCGTCGACGTCTTCATCGCCGACAAGCTCTTCCAGCTCGCCTCCACCGCCACGCCCCAGCAGATGAGTGAAGAGGCGTATCGGGAACTGCTCACAGGCAAGACGCTCGTCGTCTTCGGCGGGTCGTACGGCATCGGCAAGGACATCGCCGAGCTGGCCGAGGGGTACGGCGCCAAGGTGTACGCGCTCGGGCGCTCGACCACCGGCACGCATGTCGAGAACCCGGAGGAGGTCGACGACGCGCTGTCCAAGGCGTACTCCGAGACCGGGCGCATCGACCACGTCGTCAACACGGCCGGCGTCCTGCGTATCGGCAAGCTCGCCGAGACCGACAACGCGACCATCGAGGAAGCGCTGAAGGTCAACTACCTGGCGCCCGTGCAGATCGCCCGGTCGGCCTACAAGTACCTCGCCGAGACCAAGGGCCAGTTGCTGCTCTACACCTCCAGCAGCTACACCCGCGGCCGGGCCGAGTACAGCCTCTACTCCTCCACCAAGGCCGCGATGGTGAACCTCACCCAGGCCCTGTCGGACGAATGGGCCGGTGACGGCGTCCGCGTCAACTGCATCAACCCGGAGCGCACGGCCACCCCGATGCGTACGAAGGCCTTCGGCCAGGAGCCCGCGGGTTCGCTGCTGTCCTCCGAGGCGGTGGCCCGTACGTCACTGGACGTGCTGCTGTCCGAGCTGACCGGGCATGTCATCGACGTCCGCCAGCAGGACCCGACGGCCCCGGCCGGCCGGGCCTCCGGCTTCGAACAGGCGCTCGCCAGCGTCCTCGACCGCCAGGACGACGACCTAGCATGAAGCCATGGCGTGCGGCCCATGGCGTGGCCGCACGGCATGAAGCCCGACGGTGAATTTCGACATAAAGTCCACACGGAATCCGCAAAAACCGTCGGACAGGCTCCCCGACAATTTCCAGACCGATTTCCGGGTACTTCCTCAGATACAGGTTCTCCTTGATTTCCACTGCTATTCGCGTCGCCCGGGTGGGCAGCCCGGCCGAGCTGGCCGCGGCGGTCCTCATGATGCTGGGCTTCCCCTGTCTCATGGTGGCCGCGCTCGTCCCGAGCGTGCCCGCCTTCGCCGTCGCCGCCGCAGTGACCTACCTGGCGGACCACTATCTGCACCACCGGGGCAGCTATCTGATCAACCGCCTCGGCAAGGTGCGGGCGGGTGTCTCCATCCGGTTCCTGGTGCGGGAGCTGCTGGTGCTGTTGCTGCTGGCGCGCGCGGACCTCTCCCGGAGCATGATCTTCTACGCGGCGATCGCCTGCTTCATCGCCTTCTACGGCTTCCAGGCCCCGCACGGCGCCCTGACCACGCTGATCCGCAACCGCCGCCGGATGCCGGTCGCCACCCGCAACGTCGATCTGGCCTCGCGCATCCCCATCCCGAACGCCCCGCCGCGCTTCCTGCTGGAACGCTCCACCGAGAAGATGCTCCACCTCGACCTGGCCGCGATCACCGGCATCCTGATCACCGTCGAGACCGGTTCGACGGTGTACGGCATGACCGGCGTCGGCATCACCCTCGGACTGGCGTTCCTGTACGTGGTCGCCCTCGCGCCCTTCGTCCGGGGCCGCCGGATCCCGCCGGACGCGGAGACCGTGCTGGCCGCGACGGACGCGTGGCTGCGCGAGTACCGGCCCCAGACGCTGCTGTACTTCTCCGGCTCCAAGGACTCGGCGTACCAGGTCAACATGTGGCTGGAGACGATGGAGCAGCTGGAGACCCGGCCGCTGATCGTCCTCCGGGAACGCGTCATCCTGCACAGCCTCGCGCCCACCACCGTCCCCGTCATCTGTGTGCCCGGCGGCATCCATCTGATGAACCTGGACCTGCGCACGGTCCGGGTCGCGCTCTACGCGGCGAACGTCGGCAAGAACATCCACCTGCTGCGCGTACCGACCATGAAGCACGTCTTCATCGGGCACGGCGACAGCGACAAGATCGCCAGCGTGAACCCGTTCAGCAAGGCCTACGACGAGGTGTGGGTCGCGGGGCGGGCCGGGCGCGACCGCTATGCCATCGCCGACGTGGGTGTGCGGGACGAGGACATCGTCGAGGTGGGGCGGCCCCAACTGGCGCCCATCGAGAGCGGCGTGCGGGGTCCGTCCGGAGGGGTGCCCACGATTCTCTACGCCCCCACCTGGGAGGGCTGGGACGACGACCCCGGCAACACCTCCCTCCTGCTCGCCGGCGAGAACATCGTGCGCGCGCTGGTGTCGGCCGAGCCGCCCGTCCGGGTGCTGTACAAGCCGCACCCCTTCACCGGCACCCGCAGCGACGAGGCCAAGGCCGCCCACGAGCGGATCACCGCGCTGGTCGAGGCCGCCGCGGTCGAACGGGCGTCCGACCCGCGCTTCCTGGGCGACGGCGACGAGCAGGCGGGGGCCAAGGCCGACCTCGCGCGTATCGAGGCGCGGCTCGCCGAACTGGCCGGGCCCGGCGGTGAGAAGGGCGACGAGGCTGAGGCGACGCGGGACGGCGTCGTCGACCTGGAGCGCCACGAGGAGACCGCGAAGCTGCGCACCGAGTGGAACGACGCGTACTGGCGTTCGTTCGGCGCCGGCGAGCACCGGGTCATCACGGGCGCCGAGCCTCGGTTGTACGACTGCTTCAACGTGTCCGACGGGATGGTCTCCGACATCTCCAGCGTGGTCTCCGACTTCATCGCGAGCGGCAAGCCGTACGCCGTGACGGACTCGGCGGAGCTGGGCGCGGAGGAGTTCAAGCGGCAGAACACCGCCGTACGCGCCGCCGTGATCCTCACCAACAGCGCTGAGGAGCTGGGGCAGTTGCTGGACGCCGTACGCGATCCGGCGGCCGATCCGCTGGCCGGTGAGCGCGCGGAGCTGAAGCGGTATCTGCTCGGGCCCGACGAGCCGCCGTCCATCGAGCAGTTCAACACCGCGACGGCGGACCTCGCCGTGAAGGCCGAGACCCGGAACGCGGGTCAGAAGCGGCAGGCGGCGACCGCGCGGACCTGAGCGTCCGGAGTGGTGGGGCCCGTCCTGAGGATCGCTCCTCGGGACGGGCCCTTTCGTACGGGACCGGTCAGTCCTCGGGGGTGCCGCTGATGCCCTTGCAGGCGTTCGTGCTGTCGGCCGTGCCCGGGACCGCCGCTGCCTTGGCCGCGTCGAAGGCGGTGACGTAGGCGTCGTGGTCGGCGTTGCTGTCGACCTTCAGCAGGGCCTCGTCGTTCTTGGTGAGGGCCGGCCCTGAGTAGTTGTGGCTGCCGGTCCACAGGACCTTCTGGCTCGCCGTGCCGTCGTACTTGCCCTCGATCAGCAGGTACTTGGAGTGGATGATGCGTGAGGCGGTGTTCGTGTTGCCGTCGTCGTCCCAGTTGTAGCAGCGCAGGGCCGGGCCGCCGGACGCGTGCAGGGTCTCCCAGGTGCCGCTCGAACTGCCGCTGTCCGTCTGGGAGTAGACGATGTCGACCTCGCAGCCCGCCTTCTGCAGCGCGACCAGCTTCTGGGCCACGGCCAGCCGGGTGAGCTTGAACATGCCGACCCGCACCTTGGTGTGCTTCGTCGTGCCGCTCTCGGTGTAGGTGCAGGTGACGTTGTCGAGAACGCCGGTGACGGTGTCGCCCGGTGACGGGTCGTCGGCGGGGCGCGGGAAGAAGTACGCCTTGTACGGGCTGCTGGTGGTGGAGGTGTACTGCCAGTTCGCCCAGTCCTTGCCGGCCAGCTTTGTGAAGTAGTTGCTGTACGCGGTGTAGATGGCCGTGTTGTTCGGCAGGACGTACGCGTCGTTCCAGAAGCGGCTGTGGCTGGACGGCGTCATGTTCGCCGAGGTCTGCACGACGACGTTGTACGCGCCGTCGAGCTGCGAGAACAGCCAGAACTTGTTGTGGTTGATGGAGGCGCCCTGGGCGGGCTGGCCCAGGCACGACTTGTTCACCGGGCAGAGGCCGACGAACGAGTCCTGGGTGAGGTCGGTGCCGAGGGCGGTGGCCAGGACGGTGTACGAGGGGTCGTCGGCGTTGTCGCTGACGTCGCTCTCGTCCAGCATCACCTGCACGTCGACGCCCCGGGCGCGGGCGTCCGCGAGGGCCTGGGCGAGGCCCTCGTCCCAGAAGTGGTAGACGGAGGCCTTGATCGACGAGCCCGACTCCGACTGGCCGATGTAGTCGAGGAGTTGAGTACGGATGGCCTGCTGTTCGGCGACGGTTCCGGTCGGGTTGTTGAAGACCGGGCCGGCGGTGACGGCGGCGGACGCGTCGTCGGCCAGGCCGAGTTGGAGACCGGCCGCGAGCGAGAGTGCGGCCAGGATCGCGGCGAGGCGATCGGATCTACGGGTTGACGGGTGTCGGGTGAAGTGCATGGGTCCCCCTGGCAAGAGCGTCGGCCAGTTCGGTCGGTGATCGAACTGGCGCTTGACGGGGGGATGTTGCCAGAGGGAACGGCCGTGTGACCAGAAAAATCCGACAGGTGACCTCCGATGACCCTTTGGCTTTCCCTTACGTCCCTTTTGTTGATCTAGTGAACTCCGTTAACCCGTAGTTAAGCTCCGCCTTGCATCTGAGAGGGTGCGCCGTTCATGGACTTGTCCATGGATCTGACATTGGCACATGTGTGCCTGTCTCACGGGGGTGAGCTGTGGAACTGGGTGGACGAAGACTGTCCCTGGTTGTTGTCAAGGCGCTGTTGGCCGGGCTGCTGGCCGTGGTGTCCTTCGCGCCGATGGCGTCGGCGCTGCCGTCAGGCAAGCGGCCTGACGTACCCGCCGGATCGCTGGGCGCATCGGTGCCGCAGCGGTCCGAGACGGACACGACGAAGACACCAGAGGTCGTCTGGCCGACGGCCGGCCGGACCACCGTGGTCGTTCCGGCCGCAAACTCCGAGCCCAGAGCCGCCGGGCCGACGGGCGCAGGGTCCGCCGCCGTGACCGTGCGGGCCGCGAAGAGCACGGGCACGGACCGTTCCCGCGCCGGGTCCGCCCGCCCTGACCGGGTCTCGGTCGAGGTGCTGGACCGGGCGGCGGTGCAGGAGTTCGGCGGTGTCGGACTCGGTCTGCGCGTCCGTCGCGCCGACGCCACCGCGACCGCGGGGCCGGTCGAGGTCGGCATCGACTACTCGGGTTTCGCACATGCCTACGGGGGTGACTTCGCAGGCCGGCTGCACCTCGTACGACTGCCCGCCTGTGCCGCCACCACCCCGGACGTACCGTCCTGCCGCCAGGGCACGCTCGTCGCCTCGCGGAACGACACCGAGCAGCAGACCCTGACCGCAACGGTCGAGGCCACGCCGGCCGCCACGAGCACGTTGGCCGCCGCGGAGACGGTCACCTACGCGCTGGCCGCCGGTTCCTCCTCGGACCAGGGCGACTACCGGGCCACCCCCACCAATCAGTCGGGCAAGTGGAACGTCTCCCTCGGCTCCGGGGCCTTCACCTACAACGTGCCGATCGACGTGCCCAAGCCGCCCGTCGGCACCGCTCCGGAACTGGCCCTGGGCTACAACTCCCAGTCCATCGACGGCCGTACGTCCGCGTCGAACAACCAGGCCTCCTGGGTCGGCATGGGCTGGGACCTCAACGTCGGCCACATCGAGCGCAAGTACAAGAACTGCATCGAGGACGGCCACGGCCCGGACCAGAACCAGCAGTGGGGCGACCTGTGCTGGGACTCGCCCAACTCCACCGCTGATCCCAACGGCGCCGTCTACCAGATCACCCTGGGCGGCGAGAGCTCCGAGCTGATCCAGGACGACACGGGCACCGGCTCCTTCCACATGAAGGACGACAAGGGCTGGAAGATCCAGCATCTCAAGGGCAGCCCCAACAACCCTGACAACACCGACGAGTTCTGGGTCATCACCAAGCAGGACGGCACCCGCTACTACTTCGGCTGGGGCCGCTCCGAGCGCAACACGAGCGCCACGCACTCGGTGCTGAGTGTGCCCGTGATCGGCGACGACGCCGGGGAGCCCTGCTACGACGGCGGACAGCCCACGTACTGCAACCAGGCCTGGAAGTGGAACCTCGACCGTGTCGTGGACCCGAACGAGGTGGAGACCTCGTACTTCTACGACAAGGAGACCAACTACTACCGCTCGGTCGCCGGCGCCGACAAGGCCCGCAAGTACGACGCCGGTTCGTATCTGACGAGGATCGAGTACGGCTGGTCCTCGCAGATCTCCGGTGCCCAACTGCCCGCCCGGGTGGTCCTCCAGCACCTCAACCGGTGCAAGGAGCGCCTGGTGGAGACGAACCCGCTGGACAATACGGCGGCGAGTTGCCCCACGATCGACTCCTCGCCCGAGTCCTACCCGGACGTCCCGACGGATCTGATCTGCGACGGCTCCACCGACGACTCCGCGTGCGCGGGCAAGACGTACTACCCGACGTTCTTCCAGCGCGATCTGCTCTGGGACATCACGACCCAGGTCCGGGACAACGACTCGGCCGAGTGGGACAACGTGATGCAGTACCAGATGCGGTACGCGATGGTGAATCCGGAGGGCGAGATCGGCGGCCAGCTCTGGCTGGACTACATCCAGCGCCGCGGCTACTCCGGTGACGACATCACCCTGCCCGCCATCAACTTCGACGGCCACTGGCAGGACAACCTGGTCGGTGACGGCGCCCTCAACTTCCGCCAGGTCGACCAGGTCGTCACCGACACGGGCTCGACCATCGACGTGACGTACGGTCACGCCACGGACGACGGCGGCACGATCGACCGCCAGTGCGACGCCGCGAGTCTGCCCTCGCAGGCGAACAACCACTACGAGTGCTTCTGGCAGAAATGGACGCCCGAGGGTGAGACCGAGGCGCGTACGGGCTGGTTCAAGAAGTTCGTCGTGACCAAGGTGCAGGTCGACCCGGGCACCTACGACGACGGCGCTCCGACGATGACGACGACGTACGAGTACGACGGCGCCCCGGGCTGGGCGTTCACCAACAGCCCCCTCGCCAAGGACGAGGACGAGACCTGGTCCGACTGGCGCGGCTACGGCAAGGTGCTGGTCACCACCGGAGCCAACGCCAACCTCCACTCGACGTACCACTGGTTCTACCGGGGCCTGGACGGCGACCGCACCTCGAAGACGGACGCGAGTGCCACGCGGAGCGTCAAGGTGACGGACTCCGAGGGCACGGAGTACACCGACTCGATGTGGCTGGCCGGCCGGACCCTTCAGACGTCGGCGCGCGACAGCGAAGGCGAATCGCAGAAGCGCGTGTGGCACTCGTACTGGACGCACAACACCGCCCAGTACACGGGCCTGCCCGACGCCCGCTTCGTCCGCGAGAACAGGGTGCGCACGCTGGACAAGGTGTACGACTCCAGCGACACCGATCTGACGACCTGGCGTGAGCACATCGTCGAGACGGAGTTCGACGACACCGAGGCCGCCTCCACCACCTTCGGGCTGCCGATGCGGGTCGACGACTGGGGCGAAAGCGGTATCTCCGACAACCAGTGCACGGAATACGGCCGCGCCTACAACACGGAGGACATGCCGAACGACGACACCGGGACCATCCGTTGGATGGTGTACCAGGACGACGAACGGCACTACAACGTGGGCTGCACGACCGTCGCCACCGACCAGGCCGGGACGACTCCCTACGCCCACCTGGACCGGCGTACCGCCACCTACTACGACGGCGCGACCACGTGGGACGGCAACAACACCGCGCTGGTGGACGGGAACGCGACCGAGGTGCGCGTGTACACGGACGCGGACGCGGCGAACGCCCGGGTCACGAGGGCGGCCTTCGACGATGCCGGACGGGTGACCAGGACGCTCGACGGGAAGTCCAACGCGACCACGGTCGCCTACGACCCGGCCACGTCCTGGCCGGTCAACGGCGTGGTGACCACCTCACCCGATCCGGACGGAACCGGTCCGGGCACCGCACTGACCTCCACCGAGTACTTCTCCCGCTTCTGGGGCGAGGTCTGGAAGTCGACCGACGCCAACGGCAACACCACACAGGTCGCCTTCGACGCGGTGGGCCGGACATCCAAGGTGTTCAAGCCGACGGAGTCCGCCAACTATCCGGGCGGCACGGCGTCCATGACCTTCGACTATCTGCTGCCGATGCAGAGCGCGACGGCCACCGTTCCCTACCAGGCCACGGGCGCGCCCCTCCGGGCCACGACCAAGGTGCTGCAGAGCGGTACCACGTACGCCAGTTCGTACGGCTGGGCCGACGGGCTGGGCCGGACCCTGGAACTCCAGGTCCCGGCGCCCTCCGGTACCGGCATGACGGTCGGCGTCACGCGCTACGACTCCTCCGGGAACGTGGCGGGCACCTCGCAGCTGTTCTACAACTCCGCCGCCGCCGGCTCCAAGGTCGTCAACCCGGCGTACACCGCCATCCCTTCCTACACGGACCTCCAGGTGGACTGGGCCGGCCGCACCACGCTGAGCCAGTACATGGTCAACGGCGCGCCGCAGGCGGCGGGCAAGGTCGTCACGGGCTACGGGGGAGCCGACCTGGTCACGGTCACTCCGGCGACCGGCCAGCCCGTCGACAGGTACACCGACGTCTACGGGCAGACGTCCAAGGTCGTCGAGCACGTGGGCGCGCAGTCGAACACCACGACGTACGAATACACGCGCAGCGGATACCTCAAGTACATCCACGACGCCGCAGGCAACACCAGCCACTACACGTACAACTTCGCGGGCGACCGCCTGACCGTGGAGGACTCCGACTCCGGTTCCTCCTCCAGCACCTACGACGCCAACGGACTGGTGGCCACCACCAAGGACGCCAACAACACTGTCGTGACCTACGCCTACGACAACCTGCAGCGGCCGACCACCATCTCGCAGGGCACCACGGTGCTCTCCAGGACGGCGTACGACAACGACAACGGCACCGCGGTCACCGGGGCCAAGGGCCAGGTCACGGCGGCCACTTCGTACGACGCCGCCGGCAACGCGTACACGACCAAGCTCGGTGGGTACGACACGCGGGGCAGGGTAACGGCGAAGAGCATCGTCATCCCGAACGCCGGTGACGGCGCGGGCCTGAACGGCACGTACACCTTCAAGTACGGCTACGACCTGGCCGACCACATCACCTCGACCGAGTACCCGGCCATCGGCGGACTGGTCGCCGAGACCGTCACCAACACCTACTCGGGCCAGGGACTCCTGTCCAAGGTCTCCAGCGGTCTCGGCACCTACCTCAACAGCGCCGGCTACGACGACTACGGACGGCTTCTCTCCCACTCCCTCGGCGTCTCCGACACCAGCATGACCCGCACCCTCACCTACGACGACACCAACGGCACGGGCTGGCTGAAGAACGTCATCACCAGCACCCTTACGGGCGGTACGTCGACGAAGGTCCAGGACGACACCTACACCCGCAACAACAACGGTGACATCACCGCGCTGCGCGAGAACGTCGCCGGGCAGCAGCAGTGCTACACCTACGACGACCTCGGGAGACTCACCGGCGCCTGGACCCAGGCGGCCACCATCTGCGGTACGACGCCGGCTTCGGACTTCGCCGGGCCCGACCCGTACCAACAGCAGTACACCTACGACAAGATGGGCAACCTCCAGTCGCTGACGGAGAAGACCTCGTCGACGACGGCCGCGGCCACCCGCGACTACCGCTACCCCGGGTACAGCGCGGACGAGTCCACATACACCGCGGACACCGCACGCCCGCACGCGGTCACCAGCGTGGTCACCGGATCGAGCAGCGACAGCTACGGCTACGACAACGCGGGCCAGATGACGTCCCGCACGGTCGGCGGAGTCGCGTCGACGATCGCCTGGTCGCCACTGCACCGCGTCGCCTCGGTGAAGACCGGCGCCAACACCACGTCGTACGTCTATGACGCGGGTGGCAACGTGCTGCTGCGCAACGCGCCCACGGAGAAGGTGCTCTACGTCGACGGGCACGAGATCCACAAGGCGGGCAGCACCGCCGCCCAGGCCAGCCGCCACTACTCGGCCGACGGCACCAGCATCGCCGTCCGCACCGCCGACAGCACCGCCGACAGCCCCACCAACGGAAAGCTGACCTGGCTCCTCGGCGACGGCCAGGCCTCCACCCAGCTCATGGTCGCGGCCGTGGGCGGAACCGTGGTCCGCCGCCGCTACACACCGTTCGGCAAGCAGCGGGGCACCACGGCCAACCTGCCGACCACGGTGGACCGCGGCTACGTCGGTCAGGTCGAGGACGACTCCACCGGGCTGTCGATGCTGGGTGCGCGCATGTACGACCCGGGTCTGGCCCGCTTCCTGAGCCCGGACGAGATCAACAAGCCGTACTCCCCGCAGGAGGCCAACGCCTACAGCTACGCGGCCAACAACCCCATCGCCTTCAGCGACCCGAGCGGCCTGGAGATCGGCTCCCGGCCGAACTCCTGCCGGTACGCCCTGGAGAACTGCGACAAGGCGACGCAGGACTCGGTCGGCTACAACCGGAAGACCGGCAGGACCGACCACACGACGGGCACGGCGTTCGGTGACGGTTCGATCGTCGCCATCAACGCCGGAGTCCCCGTGGAGCGCACCAAGCTGCGCCCGGAGGTCTACAACTGGCTGAAGAACGACCTCGGTTACCAGGGCAGCCGCTTCATGGTCAAGGGGGAGGCGCAAGCCTGGATCGAGGCCATGGGCAACGACAAGGAACTGAAGGAACTGCAGGAGGCCGCCGGTTCCTTCTACGGCTGCTTCGGCGTCCGGAAGGCCTCCGGCAAGGACTGCATGAAGGAGGTGAAAAAGACCTACAAGGACAAGCTGGAGGAGGAGAGCGGCTGGGACAAGTTCTGGGGTGGGGCCAAGGATCTGGCCGGTCCGGTGCTCGGCGTGGCCTTCGGTATCGGGTGCACCTTCCTCTCCGGCGGGCTTCTTATCGCAGGGTGCCTGATCGCAGGCTCGGCGATCTCCGGAGGCGTCAGTTACGGCTTGTCCGATGAGGAGGACAAGACGGTCAACGGCTACCTGTGGGCGGGCGGATCGGCTGCCGCCCTCACGGTGTTGACCTTCGGCGCGGAGAAGTACGCGGCTCCGCTGCGCATGCGCCGTATGAGCAACAACGAACTCTGGGGGCTCGCCAACGGCGGGTAGTACAGGATGTGCGGCAGCCGGGCAATCGACAGGGAAGAGGGCGGACGGTGGACGCGCTGAAACGGGCGTTTCTGAAACTCGACCATCGCTTCGGCGGGTCCGTGCCGCCGCCCCGCGCGCAGGTCTTCGTGGCCCGGCATCCCGTGGGCACGGGGATCGTCGTCGGTGTCGTCAACGGGCTGCTGTTCGCCTGGGCCCTGTCCGGCTTCAGCGATACGGAGCGTATGTTCCAGGCCGTGCTGGTGGGACTGGGCTTCGGGGTGTTCCTGTGGCTGCTCCTCCGGGTCGAACGCTGGCGTCAGACCGAGTACCTGCGGGCGGGAGGGTTCCCGCCCGCAGGTACCGCGCCCCCGGTGTCCGACGCACTGCCCGTGTGGTTCGAAGGCCTGCTGTGGATCTGTGCCTGGGCGGCCGGCACCGTGCTCCTGTGGCTGGCGAACCGGCACAGCGAACCGCCGAGGAGCTGGTTGTGGAGCGCGGTGTTCGCCGGCGTCGCCGTCATCGCGGGCTGGGCCGCCCGGCTGGCCAAACAGCGCGGACGCGACTGAACCGGCCGGGCGGCCCGGGCGAGATCCCCGCGTCCGCGTACTGGACCACCGCGCAGCCGCCTGCCCCCTTCGCGTAAGTTTGCCGCTCAGCGCAGCCGGCCAGTCCGGGCCGGCCGACCCGAAGGGACAGCACGCAGGTGGCAGGGGCAAGGCAGGCCGTCGCAGAGGCCCACAGGATTGTCGTCAAAGTGGGTTCCTCGTCGCTGACCACGGCGGCCGGCGGCCTCGACGCCGACCGGGTCGACGCGCTCGTCGACGTCCTCGCCAAGAGCCGCAGCGGCGGCGAGAAGGAGATCGTTCTCGTCTCCTCAGGCGCCATCGCCGCAGGCCTGGCCCCCCTCGGCCTGCGCCGCCGCCCCAAGGACCTGGCCCGCCAGCAGGCCGCCGCCAGCGTCGGCCAGGGCCTCCTCGTCGCCCGCTACACCGCCTCCTGCGCCCGCCACGGCATCCGCGTCGGCCAGGTGCTCCTCACCTCCGACGACACCAGCCGCCGCGCCCACCACCGCAACGCCTCCCGGACCCTCGACAAGCTCCTCGCGATGGGCGCCCTCCCGGTCGTCAACGAGAACGACACCGTCGCCACGGACGAGATCCGCTTCGGCGACAACGACCGCCTCGCCGCCCTCGTCGCCCACCTCGTACGCGCCGACCTCCTGGTCCTGCTGTCCGACATCGACGGCGTGTACGACGGCGACCCCAGCAGGCCCGGTACGTCCCGGATCGCCGAGGTGCGCGGCCCGGCCGACCTCGCCCACGTCGACATCGGCAGCGCGGGCAAGGCCGGTGTCGGCACCGGCGGCATGGTCACCAAGGTCGAGGCCGCCCGGATCGCCGCCGCCGCCGGTATCCCGGTGGTCCTCACCAGCGCGATCCACGCCGCCGACGCCCTCGCGGGCCGGGACACCGGCACCTACTTCCACCCCACCGGCAGGCGCTCCGCCGACCGCCTGCTCTGGCTCCAGCACGCCTCCACCCCACAGGGCTCGCTCACCCTCGACGACGGCGCCGTGCGCGCGGTCGTCCAGGGCCGCAAGTCGCTGCTGCCGGCCGGTATCGCCGCCGTCGAGGGAGAGTTCGTCGCGGGCGACCCGGTCGAACTGCGCGACAGCGCGGGCCACGCGGTCGCACGCGGACTCGTCAACTTCGACGCCAAGGAGATCCCCCAGCTGATCGGCCGCTCGACCCGCGAACTGGCCCGCGAACTGGGCCCCGCGTACGAGCGCGAGGTCGTCCACCGGGACGACCTGGTCGTCCTGAACCCGTAGGTCCCCTTAACGGGATTCCCCGGACTCCGTAAAACCTCTCTTTACTCCCGTCCCGCAAAGGCCGAAAACAGGGGGAACGCCCCGCAAATCCGCCCGCCGTGAGGTGGACGTTCCGCAAAAGCGCCCCATGAAGCGTGCGTACCTGCTTCTCTCTGTTTCAGGGAGATTCCGCACGACCATCGGGTAAAGGAGGCCGTCGTGAGACGAGTGCGCCCTGGGGCGGCGGCGTCCCGCGGTGGAACCGCCTCCCGCAAGGTGGGCGAGGAGCGCGCCCTGACCAGTGTCGTGGCCGGCGTCCGCTACGAGGAGGCGTACGAGGAGCCGAAGGACGTGCCCCGGCTGTGGCATGTCACGCTCAGCGTCTCCGGCGCCGAGGCTCCGCTCAAGGAGGTCAGGCGAGGCCTGGAACAGCTCGCCCACGACCACCCCTTTCTGCTGACCAGCCGCTACGCCAACGACCACGCGGAGATCCGCTACTGGGAGGAGGCCCGCGATCTGCACGACGCCGCGGCCGTCGCCCTGCGGCTGTGGGGCGAGCACCGCCAGACCGCGCAGCTGCCGCCCTGGGAGATCGTCGGCCTGGAGGTCATCGACCGCGAGACCTACCACCACCGCATCGCCGAGGGCTACGGCCCGCTGCCGGCGACCCCCGTGGGCGTCCACCCCTTCTGACCTTCCGGCCTTTACAGGGACACCCCTTTTGCGGGGTCTGAGCGCCTTGTCTCGGGGTTTGGGATAGCCGGTGGACGGTCCCGCCCGGCGCACTACGCTTCCCCCATGACCACGCTTTCGCCGTACGACTCGATGTCCCCGGTCACCCGGGCCGCCTACCGCGCCAAGGCAGCCGCCGCCGACCTCGCCCCCCTCCCGCGGGCCGAGAAGGACGACGCGCTGCTCGCCATCGCGGACGCGCTGGAAGTCCGTACGAGCGAAATCGTCGAGGCCAACGCCAAGGACATCGCCCGCGCGCGCGAGGCCGGCACCAGCGAGACGGTCATCGACCGGCTGACGCTCACCCCGGAGCGGGTGCGCGCGATCGCCTCCGACGTACGGGACGTGGTGGCGCTGCCCGACCCGGTCGGCGAGGTCGTCCGCGGCTCGACCCTGCCCAACGGCATCGACCTGCGCCAGGTCCGCGTCCCCCTGGGCGTCGTCGGCATCATCTACGAGGCCCGCCCGAACGTGACGGTCGACGCCGCCGCCCTCTGCCTGAAGTCCGGCAACGCGGTCCTGCTGCGCGGTTCGTCCTCGGCGTACGAGTCGAACACCGCGCTCGTACGGGTGCTGCGCGACGCCGTCGGCGGGGCCGGGCTGCCCGCCGACGCCGTCCAGCTCGTGCCCGGCGAGGGCCGCGAGTCCGTACGGGAGCTGATGCGCGCGCGTGGCCTGGTCGACGTCCTCATCCCGCGCGGTGGCGCCTCCCTCATCCAGACCGTCGTCACCGAGTCCACGGTCCCCGTGATCGAGACCGGCGTCGGCAACTGCCACGTCTACGTCGACGCCCAGGCCGACCTCGACATGGCCGTCGACATCCTGATCAACTCCAAGGCCCAGCGGCCCAGCGTCTGCAACTCCGCCGAGACCCTCCTCGTCCACCAGGACATCGCCCCCGAGTTCCTGCCGCGCGCCCTGGACGCCCTCGCCGAGGCCGGCGTGACCGTGCACGCCGACCCGCGGGTGCTGGCGTACGCGAAGGACTCCAAGGCGACCGTCGTCGAGGCCACGCTGGAGGACTGGGACACCGAGTACCTGTCCTACGACATCGCCGCCGCCGTGGTCGACTCCCTCGACAAGGCCGTCGAGCACATCAGGCTGTGGACCTCCGGGCACACGGAGGCGATCGTGACGACCTCGCAGCAGGCCGCCCGCCGCTTCACCCAGCTCGTCGACTCGACCACGGTCGCCGTCAACGCCTCCACACGGTTCACCGACGGCGGCCAGTTCGGCTTCGGCGCCGAGATCGGCATCTCGACGCAGAAACTGCACGCGCGCGGCCCGATGGGCCTGCCGGAGCTGACCAGCACCAAGTACATCGTCACGGGCGACGGGCATATCCGCCGCTGAATCCGCCGCTGAGGGGCATGATCACGGGTCGTACGCCGGGCGCCCGGCGTACGACCGGCGCAGCGCCCCCGGCGGATCGCAGTACCCCGGGGCGGTCGGCGGCGCATGCTGCATCTTCCCGGGGGGCGACCCCCGGACCCCCAGCAGAAAAGCAGGTCGGCGGGTGTGACCGGCGTGCACGCCCCGAGGCAGACCTGGGTGGTCGCGGCTCCGCGTGCCGGGCGGCGCATGAAACGCGTCTCATCCAGTAGCTGAATTTCCCGACCGTCTGCCCAAAATGACACCCCCGGTCTACTCTGGATCCGTGCCGGAGGACGTGGGGGGCACGCCGTTCTTCCCTGACGGCTGGGAGCCCGACGACGACCACGACCGCGGGGTGTCGGACGAAGAGTTCGCCTCCGTGGTCTTTGACGAGGCCTTCGTACAGGCGGCCGTGGTGCACGAGCCGACCGCCGTCGATCGCCTCCTGGCCGCCGCGCAGGCGAGAGCGGAGGCCTCCGAGGCCGAGGCCCGCCGGGCGCACACCAGAGGCCCACGAGGCGACGACGAGCGCTACGAGGACGGCTTCGGCCCGGACGACCCCGCCTATTTCGGCCACGATCCGGATCTCGACGATCTGGACGACGCCGAGATCCTGGAGGGCCGCTACGGCGCTCCGGGCACGCACGGCAAGCAGGTCTCCCGCTGGCACCGTCCCGTCGCCTGGATGCTCGCCCTCGTGATGGGGGTCGGCATGGTCGCGCTGGCCTTCACGGCGGTCTACCGGGGCGCGTCGTCCGGTCGCCAGGATCAGGTGCCGCCGCCCGCCTCCACCGGCCTTGAGCAGGGAAGCGGAACGACTCCTTCGGCCTCCGCCGACTACTCCCAGCCGGCTGTCTCGGCGATCCCGCGCACTCCTTGACCCAAACCTGTCCGCGCCCTGTTTCTTCCTGGTGAGAACCTGTCAGAACTTGTCGTGCGGGAGGGCGTTTACCGGGGCTTCCCGCGACCTACTCTGAAAGTATGGGCGGACCAGGAGACCCACCTGAGGGGACACCCGAGGCCACCCCTGGTGGCGGCGAGGACGAGTACCGATCCGTCGTCTTCGACGAATCGTTCGTCCGTGCTGCCCGGCTCCAGGAGTTCTCCGCGCAGGAGCGCCTGGACGACCACTCACCCGCCGTACGCCGTCGCCAGCCGCTGCACCGGGGGCTGTCCCGGCAGGCGCTGATCCTCGTCGTGCTGATCGCCGTCGCCTTCGGCACCGCCATCTACATGGGCATACGCAACCCGTACCAGAGCCCGGTCGCCGAGCTGTCTCCCGAGCCGCTGCGGATGACCGTCATCCCGCTCGCGCCGCAGGGTGCCGTGCCCGGCGCGGTCGACCCCGAACAACTGTTCGCGCACAGTCCGGCGGCCCAGTTCGGGATAGGCGCCGAGGGCATCGCGCTCCCCGCCACCCGGAGCACCGCGCACTTCTCGGACAGCCAGGTCGTCAGCGCCCTGACCACCGCCAAGGACTACATAGTCGAGTCCGCGCTCTATCCGGAGGTGCTCACCGGCGGCGAGGTCCGTGCCGTGCGGGTGATGCTCGATCCCGACCAGCTCGACCAGTTCGACCAGAGCTTCGACCACCCGGCCGCCGACGGCAGGCACGCGCCCACCGGATGGCTGGTCCGCTTCGACCCCTCCCGCGCCCGGCTCGCCGACGACAAGATCCGCGTCCGGGGCACCCTGACGGCCACCGAGGCCGACTCGGCGACCCTGGAGGTCGTCGCCGACCACACCTTCGTGTACGCGCTGCGGCCGACGGGCGCCGACGACAAGGCGAAGGCGTCCCTGTTCACCGTCCGGCGCGAGCTGCACTTCAGCTTCGACCGTGACGACCTGCGGATGCACCAGGCCCGCCTGGTCGTCTCGTACGTCCAGGCCGGCCCCCTGTCCTGTGCGGAGGACTCCGTCGGTTACCTGAGGCCGCTGCTGGCCGGCCAGACCGCGAAGGCGGGTGGCCCCGCCGGTACGGATCCGTTTGCCACGGGTGGCACGACAGCGCTGTGCGGGTCGTTGGCGGCGGGGGCGCAGCCGAAGGTGTGAGGGAGGGTGCGTTGGCGGGTGCGGGTCCGGTGGGGGCTTGTCGCGCCCACGCGGCGGAGCCGCAAATCGACACAGCCCCGCGCCCCTGGGTGGGATCAGGCGTCCGGGGATGTGTCTCGCGGCGCGTTGCCGAAGCCGCGTCGGACTCGGCCGCCCAGGTCGCCCGCTCCGCCCGCGATGTCCGTGACCAGCTTCATCAGGGGGTCCTTGGAGTTCTTGACGTTGGTCGCGTAGCTCGACGCCGACTCGCGGAAGGAACCGGAGACCGAGGTGTCCTTGTCCTCGGTGCGGCGCGGGTAGTGGCCGTCCATGATCCGCTGGAAGTCGCGGGACTCGGCCCACTTCTTCAGCTCGGCGGCGCGCACGGTGGTGAAGGGGTGGGTGCGGGGCAGGACGTTCAGGATCTTCAGTACGGAGTCGCGCAGGTCGCCCCCCGCCTCGTACTCCTCGGCCTGGGCGAGGAACGCGTCCACGTTCATCTCGTGCAGGTGGTTGCCGCCGGCGATCTTCATCAGGCCGCGCATCGAGGCCTTGAGGTCCTGGCCGACGAGCAGTCCCGCGCGGTCGGCGGACAGCTCCGACTTGCGGAACCACTCGCGCAGGGCGGTGACGATCGCCATGATCGCGATGTTGCCGAGCGGGATCCACGCGACGCGGAGGGCCAGGTTGGTCAGGAAGAGAAGGATGGTCCGGTAGACGGAGTGGCCGGAGAGGGCGTGTCCGACCTCGTGTCCGACGACGGCCCGCATCTCCTCCTCGTCGAGCAGCTCGACGAGGCCGGTGGTGACGACGATGATCGGCTCGTCCAGGCCGATGCACATCGCGTTGGGCTGGGGGTCCTGGTTGACGTACATCGGCGGGACCTTCTCCAGGTCCAGGATCTGGCAGGCGTCCCGCAGCATGGCGTTGAGGTGGGCGAACTGCTGGTCCGAGACCCGCACGGAGTCGGACAGGAACAGCAGCCGCAGACTGCGCTCGGGGAGCAGCCCGCTGAGCGCCTTGAAGACCGTGTCGAACCCGCTGAGCTTGCGCAGGGCGACCAGGGCGGAGCGGTCGGCCGGGTGCTCGTACGCCCGCGAGGAGATACCCGGGAAGAGGGTGCGCTGCCTGCTCGGCACGTTCTCGTGGGCGTCCGGCCCGTCTTCCGGCCCGTGCCCGTTGCTCTCGTGGCTGTCGTCGGACATGTGTTCCCCCATGCGTCTGATTGCCCTTATGCGCCCCCCGGAGCGGGGCCCAGCCTAGGCGGAGATACCGTGGCGGGGCAGCACACCGTAAGGAGCGATCCGATGGATCCGATGGACCACACCCCCGCAACCGACTGGATCACCGAGGCCGCGAAAGCCGCCGAGAGACAGGGATCCGGCGATCTGCTCCGGGTCGTGCTGATCGTGATGTTCTTCGGCTGCATCCTGACCGCGTGGTTCCTGCTGCGGGGGTACAAGCAGAAGGACGACTGAGACGGGCCGGAAGTTCCCCGCGACCGCTCTTCCGCGGCCCCTCCCCGTACTCGTCGGCGGAGTCGCCGTGATCGCCGTCCACGGGCACGCTTACCATGAGCCGACGTCTTTATTCCGCCCACACCGGATAGGTCCTGCCGAAGATGAGCCTCCACAGCACCGCAGCCCAGTTGGTCACCCTTGCCGCCGAGGGCGAGGAGCACGGCGGCAACCACGAGAGCCTCAGCCCCTACCTCACCGGTGGCGGCGCCTTCTTCATCCTGATGCTCCTGCTGTGGATCACCACCCGTTTCAACCGTGACCGCTGAGTCCGGTCCCCTCAGGCAGGGCCGGTAGGGTCTGCAGGCATGGGAGAGCAGGACATGCCTACCGGCCGGTCGAACCCGGGCAAGCGCCGCATCGGCGTCATGGGCGGCACATTCGACCCGATCCACCACGGGCACCTCGTGGCGGCCAGCGAGGTCGCCGCGCAGTTCCACCTCGACGAGGTGATGTTCGTACCGACCGGACAGCCGTGGCAGAAGACCGACCGCAGTGTGTCGCCGGCCGAGGACCGCTATCTGATGACGGTCATCGCGACCGCCGAGAACCCCCAGTTCTCGGTCAGCCGCATCGACATCGACCGCGGTGGCCCGACGTACACCACGGACACCCTGCGCGACCTGCGCGCGCTCAATCCCGACACGGACCTGTTCTTCATCACGGGCGCCGACGCGCTCGGCCAGATCCTCACCTGGCGCGATGCCGAGGAACTGTTCTCCCTCGCGCACTTCATCGGGGTCACCCGGCCCGGTCACACCCTGACCGACCCCGGGCTCCCGGAGGGCGGTGTCTCGCTGGTCGAGGTTCCCGCTCTGGCCATCTCGTCCACAGACTGCCGTGCGAGGGTCGCCAAGGGCGACCCGGTCTGGTATCTGGTGCCGGACGGTGTGGTGCGCTACATCGACAAGCGCGAGCTGTACCGCGGCGAGTGAGCCGAGAGGGGCACCGGTGAACGACCGATACGACTCGGGGTACGACGGCGAGCAGCAGTACGAGATCGTCGGCTACGACGACTACGGCCGGCCTGTGTACCAGCCGGTGCCGCAGCAGGGGTACCCGCAACAGTCACAGCCAGGGCAGCAGTCGTACGACCCTTACGGGCAGCAGGCCCCCCAGGCACCTCCGGCCCAGGGGTACGAGGGGTACGGCTACGACCCGTACGCGACCGGGCAGCAGCAGCCCGCCCCCTCGTACGACCCCTACGGCACCGGCAACCCGGCCACCGGGTACGACCCCTACGGGCAGCCGGCGAGCAGTGGGCAGCAGCCCCGGGTCGCCGAGCAGACGGCGCCCGCCGCCCCGACGGCACGCACCGCGCAGGCCGAGCAGACCGCCTTCGTACCGCAGCAGGGCGGGCCGCCCCCCGAGGGCGGTGCTCCGAAGGCGCAGGAGCCCGCAGGCGAACGCGACTACAGCACCCAGCAGTTCGCCTTCGTCGAGCAGCCCGACGGTGACTCCGAGGACGTCATCGACTGGCTGAACTTCACCGAGAACCGCACCGAGCGCCGCGAGGAGGCCAAACGCCGCGCGCGGGGCCGTGCCATCGCCCTGGTCGTCGTCCTCGCCCTGGTGGCGGTGGGCGGGGCCGGCTACCTCTGGTACGCGGGGAAGCTGCCCGGCGCGTCCTCCTCCTCGGACACGAAGGCCGGCGGTGCGACCAGCGCGGCGGCCCAGAAGCGGGACGTCGTCGTGGTCCATCTGCACAACACCAAGAAGGGCGGCACCTCCACGGTGCTGCTCGTCGACAACGCCACCACCAAGCAGGGCACCACCGTCCTGCTGCCCAACTCCCTCGCCCTGACCGGCGACGACGGCTCCACGACCACCCTCGCCAAGTCCGTCGACGACGACGGCTCCTCCGGGACCCGCGACGCGCTCGACACCGTCCTCGGCACCGACATCGAGGGCACCTGGCGGCTCGACACCCCCTACCTGCAGAACCTCGTCGAGCTGGTCGGCAACATCGACATCGACACCAACGCGAACGTGCCCGACCCGGACGCCACGAAGAAGGGCACGGCGCCCCTGGTGAAGAAGGGCGAGGACCAGACCCTCAGCGGCAAGATGGCCGTCGCCTACGCCACCTACCTCGCCTCGGGCGAGGCCCAGGACGCCCAGCTGGAGCGGTTCGGGCAGGTCATGCAGGGCGTGCTGCGCAAGCTGTCCTCCGACGCCCAGGCCGCGACCGTCACCGTGCAGACGCTGGCCCAGATCCTCGACCCCTCGCTCACCGACAAGGACCTCGGCAGCTTCCTCGCGCGGCTCGCCGAACTCGCCAAGGGCGGCGACTACAAGACCTCGCTGCTGCCCGTCCAGGGCGACGGCACGCTGAGCGCCCAGGCCAGCGCCTCCGTCGTCAAAACGGTGCTCGGCGGTACCGCCAAGAGCCCCGACAAGGACGCCGCGGTCCGCGTCTCCGTCCAGAACGCCACCGGCGACAAGGACGACACCGAGAAGGCCCGAGTCGTCCTCCTCAACGGCGGCTTCACCTTCCTGGAGGCCGGTACGGCCGACACCGCCCGCGCCACCTCCCAGGTCCTCTACTCCGACGCCGCCGACAAGGAGAACGCCACCGAGGCCGCCAAGACGCTGGGTCTGCCCACCAGCTCGGTGAAGAAGGGCACGGTCGGCTCGAACGCGGACGTCTCCGTGATCCTCGGCCAGGACTACGAGCCCTCGACGTGACGGGGCGGCGGAGCGCGTACCCCGGGCCCCGAGCGGGCGCCCGGGGTGCGATCCGGTAATGACGTGGGGTGGTGTCGGCGGTCCGTGAGACCCTTGGGGGACCCGTACGGGTCCCTGACCGCCGACCGAAAGCCTTGTAGTGACCGCCACTGACCGTTCCATCGAGCTCATCACCGCCGCCGCGCAGGCGGCAGCCGACAAGCTCGCGCACGACATCATCGCCTACGACGTCAGCGACGTGCTGTCGATCACGGACGCCTTCCTGCTGGCCTCCGCACCCAACGACCGTCAGGTCAAGTCGATCGTCGACGAGATCGAGGAGCGGCTCAGCAAGGAACTCGGCACCAAGCCGGTCCGCCGCGAGGGCGACCGCGAGGCCCGCTGGGTGCTCCTGGACTACGTCGACATCGTCGTCCACGTCCAGCACAGCGAGGAGCGCGTCTTCTACGCCCTGGAGCGCCTCTGGAAGGACTGCCCCGAACTGGAGCTGCCCGCCGACGCGAAGGCCACCCGGGGCAAGGCCGCCGAGCACGCCAAGCTGCAGGCCGAGGAGGACACCGCCGACTTCGGAGGGCTGCGGTGACCGCCCCCGCGCCCATCGGGACCCGCCGCAAGCCCGGCCCTGGCCGCCGCCTCATCCTGTGGCGCCACGGTCAGACGTCGTGGAACGTGGAGCGGCGCTTCCAGGGCACCACGGACGTCCCGCTCACCGAGACCGGCATCGGCCAGGCCCGCCGCGCCGCCCGGCTGCTCGCCTCCCTGAAGCCCGACGCGATCGTCGCCTCGGACCTCCGGCGCGCGGCGAACACCGCGGGCGAACTCGCCGAACTCACCGGCCTCACGGTGACGCACGACGAGGGCCTGCGCGAGACCTACGCGGGCGTCTGGCAGGGCCTGACGCACGACGAGATCATCTCCCGCCACGGCGACGAGTACGCCGCGTGGAAGCGCGGTGAGCCGATCCGCCGTGGCGGCGGTGAGCTGGAGACCGAGGTCGCCGACCGCGCCGCCCCCGTGGTGCTGCGGCACGCCGAGAAACTGCCCGAGCAGGGCACCCTTGTGGTGGTCAGCCACGGCGGCACCATCCGGACCACCATTGGGCGCCTGCTCGGCCTGGAGTCCCACCATTGGGAGAGCCTCGGCGGTCTCTCCAACTGCTGCTGGTCCGTCCTCGGCGAGGGCGCCCGCGGCTGGCGTCTGCTGGAGCACAACGCCGGCACACTGCCCGAGCCGGTGCTCGGCGACGACGACTGAGCGCCCTTCCCGCACCCCGTCGGGGGCCGGACCCGGATTTCACTTTCCGGCTGGTCGCAGGCTAAAGTTCTTCTTGTTCGCCCCGCCAGGCCGGGAAGAGCAGCGGGGCTATAGCTCAGTTGGTAGAGCGCCTGCATGGCATGCAGGAGGTCAGGAGTTCAATTCTCCTTAGCTCCACAGTAGATGGCTGGTTGATCAAGGTCCCGCCCCCTCCCGGGGGGCGGGATTTTTCGTTCGCCCCGGCTTGAGTCACTTGGGGCCCGGAGGCGTATACCTCTGCGGAGGCTCTTCTTAAGTGCGCGTTCGTGCTGGCCGCGACGGCTGCGGCGGGTGCCGTGTCCGGACTGGTACGAAGGCGTCGCTGACCGTATTGGTCCGGCCGTGGCAGAATCAAACGGCCGGAAGGGGGCGCGGCCCGACGGGAGGGAGTTGCGATGCCTGCGAGCATCCTCAGGGAGGTCGGTCACCTCTCTGAAGCGGCAGTCATACGGGGCAGGAGAACCCGTCTCAGCTGCCCTTCCTGCGGTTCCGGCCACGTCGCCCAGGTGCTCGGTGACAACGGTGGGATTTCCTACGTGTGCACGGCCTGCGGCCACAGCTGGAGCTGATCGATGGGTGCACACAGGAGGAAATGCGACTGGTGCGGCAGTGGTACGCCGATCGTCCGTGACATGGAGCCGGTGAACCACGACTACCAGTACTGGTGCGAGGAATGCGCGCGGGCGCTGATCATAAAAGGCGACCCGATCGAGACCTACCGTGAGCTGGAGGGCGAGCCGATCTACGGTCGGCTCCTGGAGGAGCACTGCACCCTCAAGCGGTTCTACTCGTTCGTCACGGCCTGACCCCGGAAACGATTTGGTGCTGCACCGGGGGGACCGGTAATGTTGGCGTCGCCGCCGGGGAGACCCGGCGGAGCGGTGCGAGGGGCTATAGCTCAGTTGGTAGAGCGCCTGCATGGCATGCAGGAGGTCAGGAGTTCAATTCTCCTTAGCTCCACAGAAGTTGAAGGCGGGTCATCCGATCAGGATGGCCCGCCTTCGGCGTGTGCGAGGCATGGTGCGCGCGGGGGACGTACGACGGCGGGCCACCCGTTCCAAGGGTGGCCCGCCGTCGTACGCGCTACGTGTCTCAGCGACCGCTGCCGAGGGCGCGGCGGCCCCGGCCGCCACGCTGGGACAGGACCGGCAGGCGGTCGGGGGCCGAGGCCCTGGTGTCCTCCTCGATGCGCAGCGCGAGCGCCGGGCAGCGGCGCACCGCGCGCAGCGCCTTCGCCTCCGCGTACCGGGGCACCTTCGCCTGCGCGACGGTGGGGAAGCCGTCGGCGCCCAGTTCGAAGACCTCCGGGAGGATGTCGGCGCACAGACCGTGGCCCCGGCACAGCGTCCAGTCGACGAAGATCTTCTGACGGCTGGGGCCGTTCTCCTCCTCGGCCTGGCCGCCGGTGATGCCCGTGGGCCCCTGGCCGCCCTCGAAGAGCGGCAGAACGCCTTCTACGGGCCTTCCGCAGCCGTTTCCGAGGACGTGGGCGGCGAGGTCGTCAGTGAACGCCTTGATGGTCGATTCCAGGAACATCGCCGAGCCGTCCGGGTGCGAGCAAGCACCGCGCCGCTTCACGGACTTGGCGACCTGCTTGACGGCCTCCAGGGCGGCCGGGCCGCCGCCGTTGAGGATGTCCTCCATGCCGCGCGCCGCGGCGGGCAGACCGAGGTAGCAGGGGCCGCACTGGCCGGCGCTCTCCTCGGCCAGCCACTGGGCCACGCGCAGCGACTCGCCCAGCGGACAGGTGTCCTGGCTGATCGGCAGGATCGCGCCGGCGCCGAGCGCACCGCCCACGGCGTCCAGGGAGTTGCGCGAGACGATCGCCTCATTGACCGTCGCCGCGTCGATCCACTTGCCGTGGTAGCCGCCGGTCAGCACACCCTGCGGGACCGGCGGGGCGCCGGCGAGCTGGAGGACGTACCGCAGCGGTACGCCCGTCGGCACCTCGATCACCATGGGGCGGGCGACCGCGCCGGAGACCGTGAGCATGACGGTGCCCGGCTCGTCGTACAGGCCGGTGTTGCAGTAGCGCTCGGCGCCGATGCGGGCGGCGATCGCGAGCTGGGCGTACGTCTCGGCGTTGGACAGCAGGGTGGGTGCGCCGCCGACGCCGCTCTGCGAGGCGCTGATCTTGCGGCCGGGCGGGACCGCCGGGCCGCCGTCGATGGAACGGATCAGTGAGGCGGCGGCGCCGGTGACCATGCGGATCGGATTGCGCTGCACGCGCGCGCGGAGGGCGGATCGGCGGCCGTTGTTGAGGCCGCGCTCGGCGAGCGCCGCCTCCATGGAGCGCTGGGTGGATTCACGTGTCACCCCGATGACCAGGGTGCGGGCGCCCATGGCCTCCGCACAGAGCAGGGCGCCGTCCAGGATCAGGTGCGGGGCACGGTTGACCAGCACCGTGTCCTTGCGGCAGGCGGGCTCGTCCTCACTCGCGTTGACGACGACGACCGGCCGCACACCGCGGCGGATCGCCGACTCGGCGACCGACCGCAGCTTCTTGTGAAAAGGGAAGCCCGCGCCGCCGCGGCCCTTCAGGGAGATGCGCTCGGCGAGCTGCGCGAGCTGCTCGCCGCCCATCGGTTCGAGTGGCCCATGCACCTTGAGGTGCATGGGCAGGTCAAGTCTCTCGACAAGGTCGAAACCCGACGTGAGCTGGGGAAGTCCGACCACACGGACTTCGGGTACGTCGGGCAGAGCCTCGTTCACTTAAAGCCTCCGGAAGGCGCGTTCCAAGGTTCGCCCGAACCCGGTGCGTCGAAGTCGTAGGAAGCACCGGGGTTTGTATCAGTGGCGGGACCGCTGTTGTACGTGTCATTCGCGTTGTACGTGTCATAGGCGGCATTCGACTCACCGGTGTTGTACACATCACTCGTGCCGTACGGGGCGGCGCCCGGATTGCCATAGGCCGGGATGTTGTATCCGGTGTCGTTCATCGGGTCGTACGCCGACACGGGGGCCTCGCCGACGGGCGGCGGGGACGGGATCGGCCAGCTGCCCGACGTGCTGCCGTCCATGCGCGGGATCGCCTCGGTGGCCTGCATGTCCGCCGGCATCTCCATGCGGGCGGTCTGGTCCATGTACGCGTCCTGCCCGCGCGGGGGCGTCACGGCGCGGTAGGCCGCCGCGAAGCCGTCGTTCGCGGGTTCGGGTGTCATGGTGCGGCTGGCCGGAGCGTCGTAGAGCGGCGTCGATCCGGTGGACGGGTTGCGCTGCGGGGGCACCCCCGAGTCCCCGCGCGCGGGCCTGCCGCCGCCCTGGTTCTCGTAGCCCGGCAGAGCGGACTCGCCGAGGCGGGCCCGGCTCGCGTCCAGGTCCTCGCGGCCCGGCCGCTCCTGGGACCCCAGGATCGCCATGATCTGGGCGGCCACCTTGCGCTTGAACGGGCGGGGTGCCGAGCGCAGGGCCAGGGCGCCCATGACCGCGAGCAGGGACAGGCCGTACAGGATCGTGAAGATCGGCTTCGCCTCGCGTCCCGCGTACAGGCCGTGGACCAGCGCGAAGCACCAGGCCGGGTACGCCAGCATGTGCATCGCGCGCCAGCGGGCCGCGACCGGGGCCGGGGAGGCGAACTGGCTGCGCAGCGCGCCGGTGACGGCCGTGAAGATCATGAGCAGGCCGGCCAGGGACCCGAAGCCGATGAGGCTCCCGGTGCCGGTGACGCCGAGGCTGAACGGGATCAGCGCGGCGACCAGCGGGGCGTGGTCGAGTGCCACTTTGACCGAGATGTGCAGCAGCAGGAAGGCGACCGAGGCAACGGCGGTCGTCCGGTGCACGGCCTGCGCGATCAACCGCTGACGGGTGTTCAGGAACACCCGGTCGGTGGCGACCAGGCCCCAGATCACCGCGGAGGTGAGGGCGACCAGTGACAGCACGCCGGCACCGAAGTTCAGGAAGTCCTGAACCTCGTCACCTCCGACCACCACGATCACGGGTATGAGCAGCAGCACGGCAGCCGTCGCCATCCCATAGGCCGAACGGCCCGTCCTGGGAAGCGAACTGTTACTACGAGGGTTCATGGGGGCAACTCCGAGCGGTTCGGGAAGGCGGTCCCGCGTCGAACTCTAAGTCGAGACATACCGAGGAGTACGAGGTTTGAGTTATTGCGCTGTTACCAAAGGGCTGTGAGGCCGTTGTGATGCCCCATAGGGGTTGTTACGCGAAGTAATTATTGAACCTGGTTCAGGTTTTGCTGTGTGGCGATTCACGTGCCCGTCGGGGCATGAGGAAGATGTGTGGGGGTCCTGTGAGGGCCACCCCGGGTGTGGCACCCGGTGCCACGCGACCCCGGAACTCCGTCGCGGCACGCTCGACGGCTGCGGTACCCTGACGCCATGCGTGCCGTACGCCTTCTGCTTAGCGAGCCGCGCTGATCAGTCCCGACCACTGACGAATCGTGGCCGGCATCAGCGCGGCGTCCCCTCCTGTGCGAGGGGTTTTTTCATTTCCAAGCCGCTGGCAGAGACGATCGATGGAGCTTTGAGGACCATGAGCGAGACGAACCCCGCTGCCCCCGCCGAGGTGGCAGCGCCGCACCGCTACACGGCCGCCATGGCGGCCGACATCGAGGCACGCTGGCAGGACTTCTGGGACGCCGAGGGCACGTACGCCGCCCCCAACCCGAGCGGCGACCTGGCGGGCGACCCCGAGCTGGCCGCCAAGCCCAAGAAGTTCATCATGGACATGTTCCCGTACCCCTCGGGCGCGGGCCTGCACGTCGGCCATCCCCTGGGCTACATCGCGACCGACGTGTTCGCCCGCTTCCAGCGCATGACCGGCCACAACGTCCTGCACACCCTGGGCTTCGACGCCTTCGGCCTGCCCGCCGAGCAGTACGCCGTGCAGACCGGCACGCACCCGCGGGTGTCCACCGAGGCCAACATCGAGAACATGAAGGTCCAGCTGCGCAGGCTGGGTCTGGGCC
Organism: Streptomyces sp. NPDC000878; assembly: GCF_053599695.1. Lineage (NCBI taxonomy): Bacteria > Bacillati > Actinomycetota > Actinomycetes > Kitasatosporales > Streptomycetaceae > Streptomyces > Streptomyces sp. NPDC000878. Next base: position 45,929 of record NZ_JBSFMT010000039.1, read on the forward strand.
ACGACAGGCGCCGGTCGTTCGCCACCATCGACCCGGACTACTACAAGTGGACCCAGTGGATCTTCCTGCAGATCTTCAACTCCTGGTACGACGAGGAGGCGGACAAGGCCCGCCCGATCGCCGACCTGGTCGCCCAGTTCGAGACCGGCGAGCGCGCCGTACCGGGTGACCACGCGCGCGCGTGGAACCAGCTGACCGCCACCGAGCGCGCCGACATCCTGGGCGAGTACCGCCTGGCGTACGCCTCCGAGGCGCCCGTCAACTGGTGTCCGGGACTGGGCACCGTACTGGCGAACGAGGAGGTCACCGCCGACGGCCGGTCCGAGCGCGGCAACTTCCCCGTGTTCAAGGCCAAGCTGCGCCAGTGGAACATGCGCATCACCGCCTACGCCGACCGGCTGCTGAACGACCTGGACGCGCTGGACTGGCCCGAGGCCATCAAGCTGCAGCAGCGCAACTGGATCGGCCGCTCCGAGGGCGCCCACGTCGACTTCCCCGTGGACGGCGAGGCCATCACGGTCTTCACCACCCGCCCCGACACCCTGTTCGGCGCCGGCTACATGGTTCTGGCGCCCGAGCACCCGCTGGTCGAGAAGTTCACCCCGGCCGCCTGGCCCGAGGGCACCCACGACGTCTGGACGGGCGGTCACGCCACGCCCGCCGAGGCCGTCGCCGCCTACCGCGCGCAGGCAGCTTCGAAGTCCGACGTCGAGCGGCAGGCCGAGGCGAAGGACAAGACCGGCGTCTTCATCGGCGCGTACGCGACCAACCCGGTCAACGGCGAGCAGATCCCGGTCTTCATCGCCGACTACGTCCTGATGGGCTACGGCACCGGCGCGATCATGGCCGTACCCTGCGGCGACCAGCGCGACTTCGAGTTCGCGCGCGCCTTCGAGCTGCCGGTCCACTGCATCGTCGAGCCGACCGACGGGCGTGGCACCGACACCTCGACGTGGGAGAACGCCTTCGGGGCGTACGACGCGAAGATCATCAACTCGGCCAATGGTGACATCTCGCTGGACGGCCTGTCCGTCGCCGACGCCAAGGCGCGCATCACCGAGTGGCTGGAGCGCAAGGGCATCGGCCGGGGCACCGTCAACTTCCGGCTGCGCGACTGGCTGTTCAGCCGCCAGCGCTACTGGGGCGAGCCCTTCCCCATCGTCTACGACGAGGACGGCGTCGCCCACTCGCTGCCCGAGTCGATGCTGCCCCTGGAACTGCCCGAGGTCGAGGACTACTCGCCGCGGACCTTCGACCCGGACGACGCGAACACCGAGCCCGAGACGCCGCTGTCGCGCAACGCGGACTGGGTCAACGTCACCCTGGACCTGGGTGACGGCCGGGGCCCGCGGAAGTACCGCCGCGAGACCAACACCATGCCCAACTGGGCCGGTTCCTGCTGGTACGAACTGCGCTACCTGGACCCGCACAACAGCGAGAAGCTGGTCGACCCGGCCATCGAGCAGTACTGGATGGGCCCGCGCGCGGGTCAGCCGCACGGCGGTGTCGACCTGTACGTCGGCGGCGCCGAGCACGCCGTGCTGCACCTGCTGTACGCGCGCTTCTGGTCCAAGGTGCTGTTCGACCTGGGGCACGTCTCCTCGGTCGAGCCCTTCCACAAGCTGTTCAACCAGGGCATGATCCAGGCCTTCGTGTACCGGGACAGCCGTGGCATCGCCGTACCGGCCGCCGAGGTGGAGGAGCGCGACGGCGCGTACTACTACCAGGGCGAGAAGGTCTCCCGGCTGCTGGGCAAGATGGGCAAGTCCCTGAAGAACGCGGTCACTCCGGACGAGATCTGCGCCGAGTACGGGGCGGACACGCTGCGCCTGTACGAGATGGCGATGGGTCCCCTGGACGTGTCGCGGCCGTGGGACACGCGCGCGGTGGTGGGCCAGTACCGGCTGCTGCAGCGGCTGTGGCGCAACGTCGTCGACGAGGACAGCGGCGAGGTCACCGTCGTCGACGCCGAGGCCGACGAGGTGGCACTGCGTGCCCTGCACAAGGCGATCGACGGCGTCCGCCAGGACCTGGAGGGACTGCGGTTCAACACCGCCATCGCCAAGGTCACCGAGCTGAACAACCACCTGACCAAGGCGGGCGGTCCGGTCGCGCGCCCGGTCGCCGAGGCCCTGGTGCTGCTGGTCGCGCCGCTGGCCCCGCACATCGCCGAGGAGCTGTGGCGCAGGCTGGGGCACACCGAGTCGGTCGTCCACCAGGACTTCCCGGTCGCCGACCCCGCGTACGTCGTGGACGAGAGCGTGACCTGCGTCGTACAGATCAAGGGCAAGGTCAAGGCGCGTCTGGAGGTCTCGCCGTCGATCTCCGACGACGAGCTGGAGAAGGCCGCGCTGGGTGACGACAAGGTCGTGGAGGCGCTGGCCGGCGCGGGCATCCGCAAGGTGATCGTGCGGGCGCCGAAGCTGGTCAACATCGTCACGGCGTAGGCGCTGCTGTAGGCGCGGGGGCAGGCGTGGGTGGCCTTTCGGGCCGCTCCGGGTAGTCCCCTACGGGCAGGTTCGGGGTTCTTTTGGAACTCCGGGCCTGCCCTTTGCGTTTACCTTTGAAGAGCGGCTCGGACGGCCGCGACCTGTAGGAGGAGGAGCGTCGTGGAAGCCGCTGTCGCAGTTGTCGCCCTGCTCTTCCTGCTGTTCGTCGTGCTGGGGGTGTACGCCACGGTGAAGGTGATCGGCGCGGCCAAGAGAGGCGTGGACCGGACGATCACGCAGGCCCGCCGCACGGTCGAGGACACCACCCTGCGCGCCAAGTCCTACGCCCAGCTCGGTCCGGCCGGTGAGCTGGCCCAGCTCAGGCTCAAGCTGCGGACGTCGATGCGGTCCACGCAGGACGCGCTGCACGCGGGCGTGGCCGAGGACGAGTCCCTCAAGGAGTCTCTCGGCCTCTTCGAGCGGCTCAGCGCGCACGGCCATGAGCTGGACGCCGACCTCAAGCGGCTGGAGTCCGAGCCCGACCGGACGACGCTCGCCGCGCGCCTGCCCGGCCTGCGCGAGCGCACCGACCAGATCACGCAGGCCGCCGACTCGCTGCGCTGGGCGGCCCGGGACCGGGCGACCCGGTTCGCGAACGACGACCTGGACTCCCTGAGGACACAGATAGACGTCGAGGCGGGCGCCCTGCGGCACTGGACGACGGCCACGGAACCCACGCCGACTCCTACGGCGACTCCTGCGCCCGCGCCGCCGCCCTGGCCCGAGGCCCCGGCAGCCGACGGTGCGGCGGCCCAGCAGACCTGGCCGGACAGCCCCGACGCACGCCGGGCCGCCGAGCAGACCCGGCCCGCGATCACCCCGCCGGTCCAGCAGCCCGTCTACCCCTGGCAGAAGAAACCCCGTCCCGAGAGCACGACTTGACCCGGCGGGCGGGCTCCGGTCCCGTCGCAGGTGAAAGGGGCGGGCTGCCGTCCAGGGGCTACGGCAGGTAACCTCCAGCTCATGTCCCGCCATGTCGCGATCGTCACCGATTCAACGGCCTACCTGCCGCCGCGGACGATGGAGCGTCACGGCATCATCGCGGTGCCGCTGACCGTCGTCATCGGTGACCGGGCCCTCGAAGAGGGCACCGAGATCTCGGCCCGTTCCCTGGCCCAGGCGCTCCAGAAGCGCCGGTCCGTCACCACCTCGCGCCCCAGCCCCCAGCTCTTCGCGGAGACCTACCGCAAGGTCGCCGAGTCCGGCGCCACCGGCATCGTCTCGCTGCACCTCTCCGCCGAGTTCTCGGGCACGTACGACGCCGCCGTGCTGGCGGCCCGTGAGGCGCCGGTGCCCGTGCGGGTGGTGGACACCGGCATGGTCGCGATGGCCCTCGGCTTCTGCGCCCTGGCCGCGGCGGAGACGGCGGAAGCGGGCGGCACGGTGGACGAGGCCGTCACGGCCGCGGAGAAGCGGGCCGCGGGCACGGCCGCGTACTTCTACGTCGACACCCTCGACTATCTGCGCCGCGGCGGCCGGATAGGGGCCGCGCAGGCCCTCCTCGGCTCGGCCCTCGCGGTGAAGCCGCTGCTGCAGCTGGACGGCGGACGCATCGAGCTGATGGAGAAGGTGCGGACTGCCTCCAAGGCCATCGCCCGGCTGGAGGAGATCGTCGCCGACCGGGCGGGCGACGCGCAGGTCGACATCGCCGTTCACCATCTGGCCGCCCCCGACCGGGCATCGGCCCTCGCGGACCGGTTGCGGGTACGGGTGCCGGGGCTGGTCGAGCTGCATGTGAGCGAGGTGGGGGCGGTGATCGGGGCGCATACGGGGCCCGGGTTGTTGGGGGCGGTTGTCTCTCCTCGGTGAGGGATCCCGTCCCGTAGGGCTTCGGTGAGTTGGGGGTCGGGCGGCTCCGGGCCTGGGTGCGGCACTCGTGTGGGTGACGGAGTTATCCACAACCAGCCGGTAATCCACCGGAATTGGGCAAGATCATCGCGGGTGGGGCGGGTTGCTCCATCCTCGGCGCATGGCACTTCGATCACGTTCACACGCGACCACTCCGACCAGCGGCCCGGGTCGCGGCCCGATGTCCGACGGCCGCGTCCGGCACGGCCATCGCCGTCCTCGTGGCCGGGCCCGACAGCGTCAGGCGTCGGCCGACGAGATCCGCCGACGGGCGGAGGTGCTCTTCGGCGAACGGGCTTTGGAACGACGGGAGTTGGGGAACGGGCCGCCGGGTGACGGGCGGGATGCCGGGGAGGTGGACGGTGGGGGAGGGGAGCTGTTCGTCGGGCCGGGGACTGGGCGTGGGGGTTCCGGTGCGGGCGCGGGTGTGGCCGTCGGTAGGGGTGCCGTTGGTGTGGCTGACGCTTCGGGTGGTGGTGTCGGCGCTGACGTTGGTGCGGGTGCGGGTGCGGGTGCGGGTGGCGGTGGCCGTGCCGGTGTCGAGGTCGGCGGTGCCGATGCCGGTGCCGAGGTCGGTGATGTCGGTGTCCGCGGTGCCGGTGCCGGTGCCGGTGTCGAGGTCGGTGGCGGCGGTGCCGTGGGTGGTCGTGATGCCGGGGCTTGGCAGGAGCGGGCCGGGCTTGCGGTGCGGGAGCGGATGCCGGTGTGGTTGCAGGCGCGGTGCGGTCTGGAGCGGCGGAGCGTGGTGGCGCTCACGGTCGTGCTGGTCGCCGCCGCGGTGCTCGCCGGACAGCACTTCTGGACGGGGCGTACCCAGCCCGTTCGAGCGCCGGAGGTGGTTCGGGCGGCGGCTCCGTTCGGGGCGGCGCGGGCGGATGCGGCGGCCTCTCCCCGGGGTGTCGTGGGTGGAGTGGCCGGGGCCCAGATCGTGGTGGACGTCAGCGGCAAGGTGCGCGAGCCGGGGGTTCATCGGCTGCCGGCCGGGTCCAGGGTCGCCGATGCCTTGCGGGCCGCGGGTGGGGTGCGTCCGGGTACGAAGACCGAGGGGCTCAACCGGGCGCGGTTCCTTGTGGACGGCGAACAGGTGGTGGTCGGCGGAGCGGTGCCCGTACCGGGGGTGGTCGTGGGTGGTGCGGTCGGCTCGGGTGCGGTGGCAGTGGGTGGGGCGGGGGCCGGACCGGCGGCGCCTGTTTCGTTGAACACGGCGACCGTGGACCAGCTCGACACCTTGCCGGGGGTCGGCCCTGTGCTGGCGCAGCACATCATCGACTACCGCACCCAGCACGGCGGATACCGGTCCGTGGACGAACTGCGTGAGGTGAACGGCATCGGCGATCCTACATGTCGAAGGTAACCTATGGGACATGACTCCACAACGGGCCGTGCTCCTGCTCCGCATCAGCTACCGCAAGGCAGTTGAAGAGGCCGAAGGCGAGGATGCCGAGGCCGCCAAGCAGCGCGTACAGGCACTGTCCAAGGGCATCGGCAGGCAGGAAGAGGACGGCCGCGCCCTCGCGGCCCGGCTCGGCTGGACGATCGTCAAGGTCATCCCCGAGGACGACACCTCCGCCTTCAAGCGCCGCCGAATCAAGCTTCCCGACGGTTCGACCGCGCTCCGTACGGTTCGGCCCGGCTTCCGTACCGCTCTCGATGGGCTCGCTTCGGGAGAATGGGACGGGCTGATCGCCGACGACCTGGACCGCGTCGCCCGCGACCCGCGCGACCTCGAAGACCTGATCGATGTGGTGGAGTCCTGCCGGCCCCGCATCCCCGTGGAGTCCGTGACTGGCTCCCTGCGGCTCGCCAACGATGCCGATATCACCGTGGCCCGCATCATGTGCGCCGTGGCCAACAAGAGTTCCCGAGACACCGCCCGCCGAGTCACGCGCAAGCACGAGGAGTTGGCCGCCGAGGGCAAGCCGCCCGGCGGTGGATACCGCGGCTACGGCTTCACTGCGGCCGGCCACGAGCCCATCGAGGACGAGGCGAAGATCCTGCGCGAGATCGCCGCGCGGATCCTCGGAGACTGGGACGGCTGGACGGACGAGCAGCGTGAGCGGATCGATCCCGAGCTGGGGGAGTCGCTCAACTCCATCGCCGCGGACCTACGGGGCAGGGGCGTGCCCACCGTGACCGGCGCCCCATGGTCGGACCGCTCCGTCCGCTCGGTCGTCTCCAAGCCGTCCGTGGCCGGACTGCGCGAGTACAAGCGGGAGATCGTCGGCAAGGCCGTATGGAAACCGATCGTGCCCGAAGAGCGCTGGGAGCAAGTACGGGCGCGACTCGTAGGCCGGCACCGGTCGGTGGATCTCACGCTGCAACGGTGGCTTACCGGGGTGCTGCGCTGCTCGAAGTGCGGGCTGATGCTGCACGGCTGGTCTGGGATCAACGGCAAGCGCTACTGGTGCGCGACGCCGAACGGCGGCTGCGGAAAGATCACGGTTAAGGCCGCGTTCGCCGAGGACGAGGTGGAGCGTCAGATCCTCGAACTCCTTGGTCAGTCGCAGGTGTTGCAGCGGCTCCGTACGGTCGCCGACACCGAGGTGACCGACGAGGCCCGCGCAGAGCTGGCGGAGGACGAGCAGCAGCTGAAGCTGATGGCTGGCATGTTCGCCCGACGGGAGATCACGTTTCTGGAGTACCGCGAGGGACGGGGGATCATTGAGGCCCGGATCAAGGAGTCACGGGCGCTGCTCACGTCGCGTGCGCCCATGGTGCTGCGTCGACTGCTTGCCGTCGATGATGTTGCCGCAGGGTGGGCGGAGTTGTCCCCGGTCGACAAGCGGGAAGTCGTCTTGGCCCTGGTGCCGGGATACGACGTGTTGCCGCACGACCGAAGTATGGGTAACCGGTTCGACCCTGGCCGCCTGGTGCCGATCGAGGCCTGACGCGCTGCGGCCCCTCCTCGACTCAGGAAGGGGCCGTTCTACTTCTCGGCCTGGAGGCGCGGCCCCGGTTCGGCGCCGGCGCGGCCTTTCACGCTCGGGCCGAGCCAGCCGTCTGCGCGGGCCCGGGTGAGCCACGTCCGGATGGTGCCCTTGGGACGCTCGAACTCGGTGGCGAGGCGTTGCAGTGCTCCTGCGGGGCGGTCTGGGGCGGTCTCTCGCAGATACGACACGGCTACCTGCCGCAGCAGGTCGTCAGAAAGAGCTGCACGGCCGCCCCTGCGCGGTGCTCGCTCGGGTTGTGGTGCTTGCGGCTCGACTGGTGTGAGGAGCGCGACATCGGCCCGTACGTGGTTGAGGATCACGCCGACCGGCACCTTGCGCAGCATGTTGCCGGTGACGCCGCTCAGCGCTGACGAGCCCGCTCGTACCTCCAGAGTGCTGAGTACGAGGCCGCTCGGGGAGCGGGTAGCGGTGCCCTGCGCCGACCATTCGCCGCCGCTGACCGGCTCAGAGGTGAAGCGGTACAGGTCCGGATCACCGGTGGGCTGCACCTTCGTGGCCAGCTGTGGAGTGGGGTCATACGCGGTGCCGAGCTGCACCACCTTGCCCTGCGGGGGCTTCTCGCTATTCGTCACGCCCTGATGGTCTCAATGCCCATACAGCAAGTCAACAACGCAGCTTGCAGACATGCTTGACAAGCAAGTCGGCAGGCGTGCAAGCTACCGACATGACCTCAACGGTTGCGGAGAAAATCCGCTCCCTCCGAAACGTGCGCCCGGAGCTTCCGGCGCCTGCCGTGCGGAAGGCAATCCGCGAAGCGGCGGGCCTGACACAGGCTCAGGTCGCCTCCGCTGTCGGCGTCACGGCACAGGCGGTTGCCCTGTGGGAGTCCGGACGCCGGACGCCCCGGGGCCCGCTACTCGGCCAGTACGCCGAGGCTGTCCGGACCATGCAGGAGCTGACGTGAGTCGCCCGCAGCGCACCCTCGCCGACGTCTACCGCGACCGACCGCTGACAGACGCGCAGTGCCGGCGAATCGTCGCCCTGCTCGGCCTGGCTCAGCCGCGCCCCCGCCGGAACGACAACGGCGCCACGGAGACAACCGTGACGCCGTCGATCGAGACCACCCACCAGCAAGCCAGCTGAAAACGCGAACGGCCGGGGGGCAACCCGGCCGACGCAGAAGGAGCTCTCAAATGCAGCGTACGACTCTTCCCCGTATGACGGCTACCGCGCCCACCGGACGCTTGCCGTTCGCCGTCCAGGCCGCCGCCGTGAGCGACCGCGTCGACCAGCCGGCCACCGTGAGCAAGTGGACGGCCCTGGGCGCCGACACCCCCCAGGAAGCAGCCTTCAGCGTCGCCCTGGACGCGATCGCCGCCGTCTTCGCCGTGTCGACCGACCCCGACGGCGACTGGCAGGCGCTGCGTAACGCGGTCAGCCTCTACGCCCACCGCGACGCCATCACCGGCGAAAAGTGGGCGCCCCGCCCGTGACCGACCAGTACGACACCGAAGCCCCCAGCCCCGTGCTGGGGGCCTCCGGAGTACCCGCACCAACGAGGGGCGCCTGATGCCTGGCCGATTCGAGTACGAGCGCGCGATCCGGCGCAGCGACCTGCCGCCGCCTTCGCGCCACCTCGCGCTCACGATCGCCACCTGGGCGGACATGAACACCGGGATCATCCCTGACCGGTTCCAGCCGTCCTTGGGCACGCTCGAAGCGGCAACAGGGATGGGGCGTAAGACCGTGCGGACGCATCTCGACGTCCTCGAAGAGAGGGAGTGGCTGGAGCGCCACCGTCCCGACAAGGTGAAGGCCCGCACGGAGCACGCCCGCACCCGCTACGTCCTGATCATCCCGGACGGGGCTAGGGGCGGAGAGACCCTAGGGCTAGGGGCAGAGGAACCCCAGCCTGAGGGCGGAGAGACCCTAGGCAAGGGGCGCACAGCCCCTAGGGCTAGGGGCGGAGAGCCCCCCAAGAGTCCCTCCCAGTCCCAGAAGTCCCCTGAAGTGTTGTCGGCAGATGAAGGGGTAGCCACGGCTACCCCTCGCTCAGAAACCGAGAACCAAGACGAGGTCGTCCAGGGAGAGATCGTCGACGACGCCGACGCGCCCGTCACTGCACAGACGATCGTCGGTGAGTGGCTGGAGCGCTGCGCCAAGCGACCGCCATCCCGCGTCATCGGCCAAGTCGCCAAGCAGATCAAAACGCTCCTCGACGAGAACATCGACGCCGACGACATCCGCCGCGGCCTCGCCGCCTGGATGGTCAAGGGCTACGCCCCCGGCGCCATCCCCACCTTCGTCAACGAGGCCATGAACGCCTCACCCCCGGCCCGCGCAACCCCTTCCGCAAGCACTGGCCCGGGCTACGACCCAGCGACCGGCACCACCGTCTTCGACCGCGCCCGCGCCCGCGCTGCTGCCCGCCAGCAAACCGGCCGCGAAGGCCTCTTCGAGCGCGCCATGGAACGCGCCAAGGCCCGCGACGAGGCCCGTGAAAACGGCGAACAAGCCCCCTCCTTGTAGGAGCCCGTATGAACCTCAGCCCCGGCAGCATCGTCAGCTTCACACCCGCTCAGCCCGGCACCACCCTCGAACTCCTCGGCCTCGACGACCCCTGGGCCGTCACGTGCTTCCCGGTCGTCGGATGGGCCGTCGTCATCAGCAGCACCAACGGCGACGTCGCCACGACCACGCTCGTTCCCGCCTACCTGAACGGCGGGGTGCACATCCTCAGCACCTACCCCGACCCCGAGCACCACCACCGCATCCTCCTGCCCGCACCCGAAGCCAGCTACGACGCCCCCGCAGACCAGTAGTCCAACCCCGAACAACCACCCCAGGGAACCGGTCCCGCTCAGGAACCGGAACCGGTTCCCCCCTGGTTCCTTGACGACGCGCGGACATACCCGGGCGCGTTCCTACCCCCTCGTACCCCGGAGCCCCGTATGCCCGACCAGCCCCTCCCCACCGCCCCGCTGGCCCGTCGTCGTGGCTATCCCGGCCGCGCGCTCCTCGATGCCGCGCAGGTCCGTCTCCGCGCGCAGCTGGCCCGTCTTGGCCGTGATGACGACACCGTGGAAGTGGCCGGCACTCTTGCCATCCAGGCCGCCGCCGCGCTGGACGAGGTCACCGCGGCTGCACTGAAGGCTGAGGAGCAGTCACCGCGCATGCAGGCACGGCTGACGCGCGACCAGCGCCGCCTGGACGCCAGCCTGCGCCGTGTCGGCATCGCCCCGGAGCGCGGTCGTGACGGCGCCTGAGCAGCTGCTCGCCGCCGACGGCTCCGTACGCGTACCCGCCCGCACCGCAGCCCGCCTCTTCAGCATCCTGTGGCGCCACTGCAAAGCCGAGGAACGCGACCACGGCGCCGCACTCACCCCCGAGATGCACGCCCTACTGATTGCCCTACATCGCGCCGCCTCGGGTGCCACAGGAGCCCCTACTTCCTCCGAAGGAAGCACCGTCGGCGAATCCGAGATCTTGGGAGCGCACGAGGTCGCCGACCAACTCGGATGCACGAGACGGTGGGCCACGGAACTACTCAGCTCCGGCCGCATCAAGTCCTCCAGGGCCGGCCGGCCCTGGGTAACCACCCAACGCGACCTCGACCACTACCGATTCGAGGAGACACGCGATGGCGAAGGGCAAGGCACGAGTCAAAGCCGCGAAGGCCACGATCTCGCAGCAGCACCGCAAGACCGGAACACCACCAGGACCTGACCGCCGCCCGTCCACACAGCGCCCCGGACGGCCCGCATGAAGATCACCTCAGCGAACCTCGCCCGAAGCGCGGACGGCCCCTTCCAGACAGACGGCGGACCCGACACCCCCTGGTTCGTCGCAGGCGTCGCCTACACCGACGTACCGGCCTACATCGACTACTTCACCAAGAACAACTACACGGTCGAGGCCGGCAGTCCCGACGCCCCGTACCTCGCCGCCGTCGCCAAGCTCAAGGACCAGGCCATCCGCACCGCCACCCACTCATCCGTCGCCAGCGACGCGGCCGACCCCAACCGCCGCAACTACTTCCGGTGACAGGGGGCGACATGGGATCTCAAGACCAGCACCGCAGCACCGACCTGTTCGGCGCGGTCGCCGCCGACTTCGCCGCCAAGCAGCAGGCCCGCAACGCGGCCACCGCACCCGAACGCGAGGCCCGCGACAAGCAGTTGAAGGCCGACGCCGCCTTGCACGGCACCGCCGGCTGGGAGGCACTCTCCCCCTACCGCCGCGAGATGGTGTCCGCGTGGGCCGCTCAGCAGGCACGGGGAGGTGCCGACGATGCCTGACACCCTCACCCTCACCCCCGCCCAGGCCCGCGAGCAGCTGACCACCGCCCGCGCAGAGGCCGACGAAGCCGCAGCCCTGATCGACGTACTCGCCGAACGCGTACGCTCCGGCGACACCGAGATCACCGCCGACCAGATGGCGAGCCAGAAGCAGCTCGCCGAACTCGCCGGACTGCGCGTCACGGCCGCCGAGCGGAAGCTGAAGGCAGCCCAGGCCGCAGACCTCGACGCCCGCGCCCGGGCCACGAGCGACCGCATCCACGCCCTGGTGAAGGCAGACTCTGCCGACCCGATCGCGACCGCTGTACGGGCCGTCATCGGCTCCGTTCAGGCCCTCGTCACCGCCGCTGCCGACCGGCACACCACGATCCGCGACGTCTCCACCGAGGGCGTACGGATCAACGAGGAACTCGGACGCAGCGACAACAACCCGTGGCCGTCCCGCGCCTACGACTTCGTGGCGCAGGACCACCCGAGCGCGAGTGTCGCAGCGGTCGGTGTCGGCCGGGCCGAAGCCGTACCCGCACACCGCCTCCTGGCCGTCGCGCTCGCCCAAGCCCTCGGAGACCAGGGCGGCATGCGCTCCCAGCTGGCGCGGGAACTGGCGGGCACCCGCGAGGGCTTCGCGCACACCGCGGGGCTCATCCCGGGCCTGGTCGACGCGTTGCAGGACAGCGAGGGCTGACCCGTGTCACTGACCGTGGGCGAACTCCGGGCGATCATGTCCGTCGACGACCGCGCTGTGAACCCCGGCCTACGCCGTGTCGAGAACGCCCTCCAGAACTCCGGGCGCCGCATGGGCAACGACGCCGAGGACGCAGGACGACAGGCTGGACAGAACCTCGGAGAAGGGCTCGCCGACGGAGCCGACCAAAGCGCGAGCGGGCTCGGGGAACGCCTCAGCGGAACCTTCGACAAGATCAAGGGACTCGCCGCCGGAGCAGGCCTCGCCGCCGGAGCGGTCCTCATGTCCGGACTGCAAGAGGCCCTCGACCAGTCGCAGATCACCGCCGTCGCGACTGCCGGCCTCGCCGACACACCCGCGCAGGCCCAGCGCTACGGCCAAGCCGCCGGCCAGCTCTACAAGGACGCCATCGTCGCCGACTTCCAGTCAGGCATGGACTCCATCGCCGCTGTCGCGAAGTCCGGCCTGGTCCCTCCGGACGCGACGGTCAGCCAGCTCGCCACGATCGGCACCGCGGTATCGGACCTGTCGACGAAGTACGGCGAGGAGAACAGCCGGATCGTCCGCGCGGCTCAGAAGCTGCTGGTGACCGGGCTCGCCGGGTCATCAGCGGAGGCGTTCGACCTGATCGCGAAGGGGTTCACCACCTCAGCGAACCAGGGCGAGGACTTCCTCGACACGATCAACGAGTACTCGGTGCAGTTCAAGCGGGTCGGCCTGGACGGGAAGACCGCGTTCGGTCTGATCGACCAGGCCATCGACGCGGGCGCCCGCGACAGCGACCAGGTCGCGGACGCCATCGGCCAGTTCGGCGAGAAGGCCGTCGCGGGCGGCACTGCCGTGGACGGCGCGTTCAAGTCGATCGGCGTGAACGCGGACACCGTCCGGGACAAGCTCGCCAAGGGCGGGAAGTCTGGGCAACAGGCCCTCCAGATGACCTTGGACGCGCTGCGGGGCACGAAGGACGAGACGGTCAAGCTCAACGCCGCGACAGCCCTGTTCGGCGACCCCGGGACCGTGATGGGGGACGCACTGTTCGCCCTCGATCCGGCCGGCGCCGCCGCCTCGTCCGGCATGGACAAGGCCCGTGGCTCGATGAAGAACCTCGGGGACGGAATCAGGTCCGGACCCGCGTACGAGGTGACCAAGTTCAAGCAGAACCTGCAGCAGAACCTGGTGGAGTTCCTGGGCGGGAGGGTGATCCCGGCGCTCGGCAAGGCCTTCGGGTTTGTCCGTGAGCACTCCACTTCATTCAAGATCGCGGGCGCTGTCATCGCCGGTGTCCTCGTCCCCGCCTTGGTCCTGATGGGGGTCACTGCGACCGTCGCAGCCAGCCGAGTCGTGTGGGGGTGGACGGCCACCGGCGCGGCCTCGGTCAAAAGCGCCGCGATCCAGGTTGGTGCCTCGCTCCGTACGGCGGGCGCCTGGGTGATGATGCAGCTTCGCGCCGTCGGCGCGTTCGCAGCGACGGCAGGGGCAGCGGTACTGAACGCCGCCCGTACTGCCGGTGCGTGGCTGCTGGCCGGTGCACGGATGACCGCAACTTTTCTGGTTGCGGTGCTGCGCGTGGCAGCGGTGGCGATCGCTCAGTTCGCGATGATGGCCGCGCGGGCGATCGCCTGGGCGGCGGTCATGGCCGCACAGTGGCTGATCGCCATGGGCCCGGTGGGCTGGGTCATCGCCGTGGTCATCGGCCTCGTTGCGCTGATCATCGCCAACTGGAGCACCATCCAGAAGTGGACCGGCAAAGTCTGGGACTGGGTCTGGAAAAAGATCCAGAGCGCGATTTCGATCGTCCTGTCCGCCGTCGCCTTCCTCGGCCGGCTGCCCGGGATGGTCAGCGGCTACTTCGGCCGGATGAAGGACGCCGCAGTCCGCAAGGCGTTGGAACTGGTCAGCTGGATTAGGGGACTGCCCGGGCGCATCAGCTCCGGGCTCGGCTCGCTGTCCGATCTGCTGGTCTCCAAGGGCGCGGACGTGGTCCGCGGCCTGTGGTCCGGCATCCAGTCCATGGGCGGTTGGATCAAGTCTCAGCTGATCAGCTGGGCGAAGTCGGTGATTCCGGGCCCGATCGCGAAGGCGCTCGGGATCGCGAGCCCGTCCAAGGTCACCAAAGCGCAGGGTCGTTGGATCGCCCGAGGTCTGATCGCCGGGCTGACCGGGTCGACGAAGGAGGTCAGGGCGGCTTCCCGGAAGCTCGCGGACATCATCGCCGACAGCCTCAAGCCCGGGAAGAGGCGTTCCAAGGCCCTCGGCACGCTGGGGTCGGGCACGAAGCAGCTCCTCGCCCTGGCCAAGCGGGAGGAGAACCTCGCGGCCCGGCTGAGGACGTCCACGAAGCGCCTGGACGACCTGCGGCAGGCCCGCCAGAAGCTCGCGGCGGACGTCGCCAAGGGGGTGCTCGACTCCGCGAACATCACGTCGCAGGACACCGGCGGCTGGCCCCAGACTGCCGAGTCGATTCTCGCCAGCCTGCGGGCGGACACGGTGGCCGCGCAGGCCTTCGCGAAGAACCTCGCCACGCTCCGGAAGAAGGGCGTACGCGCGGACCTGATCTCGCAGATCGCGACGGCGGGCGTTGAGGGCGGATCTTCCGCCGCTGCTGCCCTGGCCAACGCGAACTCGGGCCAGATCAAGCAGATCAACAGCCAGCAAGGCGCCCTCGTGAGGGCTGCGAACCAGGCAGGGGCGACCGCCGGGGACGCAATGTACGGAGCTGGTATCCGGGCCGCTCAGGGCCTCGTGAAGGGACTCCAGTCGCAGCAGAAGGCCATCGAGCGCCAGATGCTGACCATCGCGCGCGGCATGTCGAAGGCCATCCGCGCAGCCCTCGGGATCAAGTCCCCGTCGAAGGTGATGGCGCTGGTCGGCCAGTACACGGCACAGGGCCTGATCAAGGGTGTCGACGGGCAGCGGTCCGCAGTAAACCGGTCCATGGCCTCCCTCGTCGAAACGCCAACGGCCGGGTCGTGGGACATGGCGCCCGCGAGCGCGCGCAGGGGCGCCGTGAACAAGACGGTGATCGAGTTCCGGGTCGACCAGCGGCAGGAGAACGCGCACCTGCTCAGCCAGATGCGCCGCGGTGTCCGCAAGGTCGCCGGGCCGGACGTCGATTTCGCGTTCACGGGCAGGAGGAGTGGGTGATGAACGGTCGGAAGGCGAAGGAGCGGCGCCGTGCTCTGCGGGTCCGCAACGAGCAGCTGCTCGCCAACGCCCGCCAGGAGACACCCCGGCTGGTGTCGGCGCTGCCCGACATGGAGCTGTGGCAGCGCGGCCGGTTCACGTTCTACCTGCCCACCTGCCACGACGATCTGCCGGACGAGCTGAAGCAGGCCGTCACCACGCACCGTACGGCCACGCTGGAAGGCGCCTGCCCGTCGTGTGAGCTGACGACCCTGGTGTCGGAGGCCGGCCTGGTGGTGACCCGGCACGAGCAGGTGTGCCCAGCGCATCCCGACCGCCTGGTCGAGCTGGGTGCACGGCTCGGGGTCGAGGTGAACCGGCGAGAGTGAACGCGAGGTTCGCGTTCTCGAGGGCCGTCGCTTTACGCGGCGGCCCTCACCGCTGCCCTGGGTCCTCCGTCAGCGGTTGGTCGACGACGAACGAGCCCATGCCGCGCACGGTGTAGATCACGCCCTCCTCCCGGAGGTTCGCCAGCACCTTCTGAGCGGTGTCCACTGCGACGCCTGTCTCACTGACGATCTGTTGCACCGATGGGACGCGCGATCGCGGCGGGTACGTGCCGTCAGCGATCCGCGTACGGATCACCTCGGCAATCTGCTCCCACTTCGGGCGGTCCTGCGCCCACTCCTCGATCATGAGTGCACGGTAGGCAGGGGTCCGGCACGCCCGCGATCGGTAGAAGTTGGCTGTATGTGGGGGTGCACTACCCCGCACTAGGGGTAGTTTCGCCACATGAGATAGCCCCCGCGCCGTGTCACCGGCCGGGGGCGTGGACGACTGGTTGGAGTCGACGTGACAGAGAATCCCACACCCGCACCCGCGCAGCCCACCCCCAGCAGCTACGGGTACTGCGCCTGGCACCAGGCGCACGCCTCAGGTGTCCGGCTGATCCAGGTACAGGAGCAGGGCAGCGGTCCCGGTGGCGGCGCGTTCGCGTGCCGGCCGTGCCGTGAGTCCTACGGCCTGGTCCCGTTCGCCGACCGGCCCCTGTGAGCGGTGACGAGAAGTCCCCCGAGTGCGGCCTCGGTGCACACCACTACTGCACCGGCCCGAAGGTCATTCGGCGTGAGGGGGCGCCTGCCTGGGAAGTCCCCATCATGATCCTGCGGTGCGGCTGTACGTGCCACAGAGCTCCGGGCGGTGTTCCGCCCGGAGGCGGGGCGGTGTGATGTGTGTCCGCCGCCCCGTAGCGCTCGCCCCCCGTGGGGCTTGAGCGCGACCGCCCCGCCTTCCTTCTGGAGGGCGGGGCGGTTACGTTGCCGGGTCACTGCGGGTGGCCGCAGTCCTTCACCCACCACCCGCACGTCTTGCAGTAGTCGTAGGTCCGGACGACGAGGATCAACAGGCGTTGGATCATTCGCCGTTCACCTCCTCGCGCGCTACGTGCACCGTCCACGTAACCCCTTCCGGGCCCTTCACCACTCTCGTGACGACAGGCTCCCCAACTGCGAAAACGTCGCCAGAGGGGGCAACCCCTTCCGGTGGGGGAGTGGCGGACGAATCGGACATTCGCCGTGCCGAGCGCCACAGCAGCAGCGCCCCCACGATCCACAGGGAGAGGATCCCGACGGTGGGCGAGGCGACGAACACCGCAGCGACCGTGACGCCCGCGAGGACGACCAGCACGCACCCGCCCGCTGCCCGCGACGGCTCCTCTTCGGGCTCCTCGGGCTTCCTGCGGGCGCTCACTGGAATGCCCCGTAGACGATGCCCGCGACCCAGTTCGCGGCCTGCGCGAGCGGCACCGCGGCGAACCCCGCGACCCCGGCCGACGTGCCGAGGGTGATGCCGCACCAGGCGCCTCGCTTCAGTACGGCCGACTCCTCCTCGCCGGCCTTCTTCACGGCCGCGATGAACCCGACGGTCAGGATCAGCACCAGGCAGTTCCCGGGCCCCGTCAGCGGTACGAACGTGGCACGGGCTGCGAGCTGGCCGCTGCGTTCGCCGACGCCCCACACCAACGCGGCGTCGCCGAGCCAGTTGGACAGGCCGAGGACGGCGCTGGACGCGGTTCCGATGAGCCCCGCGACCCCGAGGGTGGTGAGGCAGCCGTAACACCAGGAAGCGAGCCAGGGCAGCAGTTTCTGAGCGTGCTTGATCGGGTCTTTCATGAGGCTCTTGCGGCCGGGCCACCAGGTGACGACGCGGTGGATGAGGAGACAGAGGCCGACGGTGACGCCGCCGTAAGTCACATAATTCATGGGGTGCATGGGGAGCCTCAGCGGAGGATGGCCACGGTGAGCGCGGCGAGGGTGACGATGAAGGCGACGGACCCGGAGATGCGGGGCACGTCGTGCAGCGCGAACAGGGCGAGCAGGGCGGACAGCCCGAAGAACGCGGCGAGGATCACGAGCCGTCGCGGGCCGCTCGCAGCAGGCGCCGGCCGTAGCCGTCGCTCACGTCCAGGCGCTGGCCGATCTCGGTTCCGGTGAGTTCCGGTTCCGACTCCAGCCAGTTCCGTACGGCCGTGACGCGGGCCTCGAAGGTGGTGTTCTGGCTGTCCTCGGAGAGGATGTCGGCGGCGCCGGTTCCGGCGAGCGGAACCAGGGGCGGAACTGGTTCCGGTGCTGGTTCCGCTGCGGTTCCGCCGATCACTTTCGCAGCGTCGCGGAAGTGATTGTCCAGCAGGTCAGGGCCGGTTCCGCGCGTTGTTCCGCCGGTTCCGTTGAGGAGTTCCGGCAGGGGTGCCCAGGGGCCGAGGACGGGCGCGACGGGTACGGCGTCGACGGGTTCGGGGGCCCGCTCTACGGTGATCGGTTCCGCCAGTTCCGGCGGGGCGGAACTCGGTTCCGGCGCCAGTTCCGGCACGGCGTCTACCGGTTCCGGTGTGGCCTCGCTGAGCCTGTGGACGCGCCACAGTACGAGCGGGGCGATCGCCGACACCGCGACGACCAGGCCCACGGACACCGGCAGTAGACCGACCGCCACGAGGTGACTCGCGGCGTTCACCGCGACCAGGACGACGACGACGACCAGGACGTCACGCCGGGCCCGGAGCGCGGCGAGCGCGTACACGTCCAGCGCGGCCGGCACCCCGGCAGCGACGTACGTACCGAAGCCGCACGCGACGGCGAGTTCGTACTCAGCAGACGCGAGGACGACGAGGACCGCCAGGAGCGCGGCCCACAGCAGGGGGTCACGCTTCACCGCGCACCCCCGGCGAGGAGTACGGCCAGCTCCCGGGCGAGGTGCCGCAGGGCAGCGGCGTGCTCGACCAGGACCGCCGCCAGGGCGTCCAGGCCGTCAGGGTCCAAGGCCTGCGTGACCATGGACACGGACACCCCGGGCTCGCGGCTGAGGCCGTCGGCGTACGGGGACTGCTCAAGGCTCGCGATGCTGATCGGGAAGCCCTGGAAGGTCAGGTCGACGGCGGGCCCGAGGTGGAGGATCTCCGCCCGGTAGCCGCCGGGCTGGTGGTTGCCGAGGCACCAGGCGGGTTCGGGCACGGTGATGGGTCCGTGGTCGCGGGTGTGCACGGTGACCGTGCGGGCCGCGCTCATCGGTCGGCCTTCGTGCGGTCGGTGTTCCAGTGCTGGTAGCCGGTCGGCGGGTGCTCAGCGAGGCGCTCGCGCAGGTACGTGGTCGTCCACTCGGTGCCGAGGGGGTGGCCCTCCAGCGTGCTGCGGAGGGCGATCTTCGCGTGCATGGCGCGGTCGTTCAGGATCCGGTCGTGCGTCTCGGTGTCGCCGACGGTCGCGGGCGACGGGATGTCGAGGGCCTCAAGGACGGCCACGAGCAGATCGCGCACGGCGTCGGCAGGCGGCATGGGATGATCCATGGATCCGGTCTCCTGGTTTGGTCAGGTAGGTCGGTCAGGCCCTCGGTCGGTGCGTCCAACACCACCGGGGGCCGCTTCTTTGCATTTTTGCTAGGTAGTTGAGTACCTGTAGGCGACCGTCGCTTCGCCGACCTGCGAAATCTCGTGCAGCCATGAGCCGGGTGCCTGATGTCCATGACGGTCCGTCCGGGCGTGCGGTGGCCGGTGACGTGGACGGCGAGCCCCGCACCTTCGACGACCAGGTCACGCCCGACGGTCGGGAGGCTCGCGCCCGCCAGCCCGTGCACGCTGCCTCGGGGAAACGGCTGGGGGAGGCCAATCCCCGGCAGGAAGGGCCGACGGACCTGCGGTTGGTGCCGCCCGCGCTGGCGGCCTGGGCGACGGCGGCACTGACGTTGGATGTCTCGCCCGGCTGGGTGACGGGCGTCGCGGTCGGCTGTTCGGTCGTGGCCGGAGCGCTTCTGCTGGTACGTCGTACCTCGGGGAGATCCGGTCTGCCGTCGCCGGGACAGCCCAGGTGGGGCAACTGGTCACGGGTTTCCGTGGCCGCCGTACTGCTCTGTGTCGCCGCGGCGGCCGTCTCCGCCGGGCTGCACGGGGCCGATCTGCGGCGGGGGCCGGTGCCGGGGCTGGCGCGGCAGTACGCCGGTGTGACGGCAGAGTTGGAGGTCACCTCCGACCCACGCCTCACCCGGCCCCGGATCCAGGGCGCTCATGCCGCGCCGAGTGCTGTTCTGCTCGACGCCGATGTCCGGCGCGTGGAGGAAGCGGACGGGGGCACGGTGGCGACGCGGACACCCGTGCTCGTGATCGTCGATGTGGGCGCGGAGAAGGGGAAGAAGGGGCAGAGGGGACCGTTCCGGCGGGCGGCGGAGGCCCGTTCGCCCTGGCTGGGGCTGTTGCCGTCCACGCGGCTGCGGGCGACCGGACGGCTCGTGCCCGCGTTGACGGGCGGTGACCGGGTCGCGGCCGTGCTGCGGGTACGGGACCCGGCGGCGCCGGAGGTGGTGCGGGAACCGTCGGCGGCACAGCGGTTCGCGGGGCGGCTGCGCGCGGGGCTGCGGGACGCCACCGACGGGCTGCCGGCGGATGCGCGGGCGCTGCTGCCCGGACTGGTCGTCGGGGACACCTCACGTGTCACACCCGAGCTGGACGAGGCGTTCAAGGAGACCGACCTCACGCATTTGATGGCCGTCAGCGGGGCGAATTTCACCATCCTCCTCGCCCTGCTCATCGGCCCGCCCGCCCTTGCCCAGCAGGTCGAGCGGCGGGGCCTTGCACCCCGCCTGGGCATCTCCCTCCGGGCGACCGCACTGCTCGGCGGCGGGCTCACCCTGGGATTCGTCGTCGTGTGCAGACCCGACCCGAGTGTGCTGCGGGCGGCGGCCTGCGGCTCCGTCGCGCTGCTCGCCCTCGCGACCGGGCGCCGCCGGTCACTGGTCCCGGCGCTGGCGACGGCGGTGCTGCTGCTGGTGCTGTACGACCCCTGGCTGGCCCGGAGTTACGGCTTCCTGCTCTCCGTCCTCGCCACCGGCGCCCTGCTCACCCTCGCGCCCCGCTGGAGCCCGGCGCTGCGCAGGCGCGGGGTGCCGCCACGGCTGGCCGAGGCGCTGGCCGCCGCCGGTGCCGCGCAGGCCGTGTGCGCGCCGGTCGTGGCTGTGCTGTCGGCGCGGGTGAGCCTGGTGGCGGTGCCGTGCAACCTGCTCGCGGAGTTCGCCGTCGCCCCGGCCACGGTGCTGGGCTTCGCGGCGCTGGCCACGGCGCCGGTGGTGATGCCGGTGGCCAAGGCGCTGGCCTGGGGCGCGAGTTGGCCTGCCGGGTGGATCGCGGACATCGCCCGTACGGGAGCGGCGCTGCCCGGCGGGGGAGTGGACTGGCCGGGCAGCTGGACGGGCGCGCTGCTGCTGGGGCTGTGCATGGCGCTCGTCGTGTTCGCCGGTGCGCGGCTGCTGAAGCATCCCTGGTGGTGCGCGGCCTGCGGGGTGCTGTTGCTCCTGGTGGTGGTGCGGCCGGCGCCCCTGACCAGGGCGATCACGGGGTGGCCGCCGCCCGGGTGGCGGTTCGCGATGTGCGACGTGGGGCAGGGCGACGCGACCGTGCTCGCGGCAGGGGAAGGCACCGGTGTGGTCGTGGACGCCGGGCCCGATCCGGCCCTGGTCGACCACTGCCTGCGCGAACTCGGCATCACCAAGGTCCCCCTGGTGATCCTCACCCACTTCCACGCGGACCATGTCGCGGGGCTGCCCGGCGTACTGCGCGGGCGCTCGGTGGGCGCGATCCAGACGACGGGGTTCGAAGAGCCGGAGGACCAGGCCGAGTTCGTGCACAGGGAGGCGGCTGCCCGGCGTATCCCGGTGACGCGTGCCGTCGCCGGTGAGCGGCGGCGGACGGGCACCCTCGACTGGGAGGTGCTGTGGCCGGGGCCGGCGTCGGCACCCGAGCCGGAGGGCGCCAACGACGCCAGTGTCACACTGCTCGTACGGTCGGCCGGGCTGCGCCTGCTGCTCCTCGGGGACCTGGAACCCCCGGCCCAGCGGGCGCTGTTGAGAACTCCGGCCGCGGCGGGGCTGCGTGGCGTGGACGTCCTGAAGGTCGCCCACCACGGGTCGGCCTATCAGGACCCGGACCTCATACGGGCGGCGGCCCCGAGGCTGGCGCTCATCTCGTGTGGCGCGGACAACACGTACGGGCATCCCGCGCCCAGCACGGTGGCGGCGCTCAGGGACGGGGGAGCCGTAGTGCTGCGTACGGACGAGGACGGGGCGCTGGCGGTCGTCGGAGCGGGCCGGGAGCTGGGGGTGGCGAGAGACTGAGGCCATGGACTCCGCACAGGCTGATGCCTACCTCCGCAGGCTCGGCGCCGAGCGCCCGGCACGGCCCACCCTCGACGTGCTGCGCGAGCTGCAGCTGCGGCACCTGATGACGGTGCCCTTCGAGAACCTGTCGATCCATCTCGGCGAGAAGATCGTGCTGGAGGAGAACCGGCTGCTGGAGAAGGTGGTGGGCGCCCGTCGGGGCGGGTTCTGCTACGAACTCAACGGTGTCTTCGGGGCGTTGCTCACGGCGCTGGGCTTCGACGTCACGCTGCTCGCGGCGCGGGTGTACGGGGACGAGGGGCGGCTGGGGATCCCGTACGACCATCTCGTGCTGCGGGTGAGGGTGCGGGCTGTGGATGGCGGTGACTGGCTCGTTGACGTGGGCTTCGGGGCGCACAGTCATCATCCGCTGGCGATGGGGGAGCGGGGGGAGCAGGAGGATCCGGGGGGTGTGTTCCGGGTTGTCGAGGCGGGGGCGGGGGCGGAGGGGGTGGGGGAGGGGGAGGGGGACCCCGGGGATCTGGACGTGGTTCGGGACGGTGGACGGCAGTACCGGGTCGAGTTGCGGCCCCGGGTGCTCGGGGATTTCGTGGCCGGGGCCTGGTGGCACAGCACTTCGCCGGAGTCGCACTTCACGCGGTCGCTCGTCTGTTCGCGGGTCACGGAGGACGGAGGGAGGAACACGCTCAGTGGCCGTATTTTCACGGTGACGGCGCCTGGTGGGGAGAAGGAGGTGCGGGAGCTGGGGGCGGACAGTGAGGTGCTTGCCGTGTACCGGGAGCGGTTCGGGATCGAGCTGGCCGGCGTGCCGAGCGTTCGGGAGGCTGGTGGGGGCGGCTGAACCGAGCTTCGGGGTAGCGGAAAATGGCTCCGTGAGCGATGTGAGACATGTGCTGGTGCTGCCCGACCGTGATGCCGCCGAGGACGTGGTGGAGGCGCTGCGTGACCGGTTCGGCCTTGCCGAGGAGCCGCAGCTCGTACGGGACGCGCTGGCCGGTGAGGACGATGCCGAGGACGCTCAGTGGCTCGTGGTGCTGCGGGACGAGGCGGGGCGGCTGGATGCGACGGAGCTGGACGAGTTCGTGGGGGAGTGGGAGGGGTGGCGTGAGGAGCCGTAGCCGTAGTTGTAGCTGTGGGTCGTAGCCATATCGGTTGGTCGTAGCCGTATTTGTGGGTCGTTGCCGTACCTGTGGGTCGTAGTTGTGGTCGTGCCGGTTCGTCGGGGGTTTCGGTGAGGCCCGTGGGCGGCGGTGTTGTCAGTGGCTCGTGGGATGCTTTCGGGGATGGCCAAGAAGACCGCACATGACGACCCTCTCGCCCCCGTCACGCTTGCCGTGGGCCAGGAGGACCTCCTGCTCGACCGTGCCGTGCAGGAGGTGGTGGCCGCAGCCCGGGCCGCCGACGCCGACACGGACGTACGAGACCTGACCTCGGACCAGTTGCAGCCGGGCACGCTGGCCGAGCTGACCAGCCCGTCGCTGTTCGCCGAGCGCAAGGTCGTGGTCGTACGCAACGCGCAGGATCTGTCGGCCGACACGGTCAAGGACGTGAAGGCGTACTTCGGGGCGCCCGCGGAGGAGATCACCCTCGTGCTGCTGCACGCGGGGGGAGTCAAGGGCAAGGGGCTGCTCGACGCGGCGCGCAAGGCGGGGGCGCGGGAGGTGGCGTGCCCCAAGATGACGAAGCCGGCGGATCGGCTGGCGTTCGTGCGGTCGGAGTTCCGGGCGACCGGGAGATCCGCCACGCCCGAGGCGTGCCAGGCGCTCGTCGACTCGATCGGGAGTGATCTGCGGGAGCTGGCGTCCGCGGTGAGTCAGCTCGTCGCGGATGTCGAGGGGACGATCGACGGGGCGGTGGTCGGGCGGTACTACACGGGGCGGGCGGAGGCGTCGAGCTTCGAGGTCGCCGACCGGGCCGTCGAGGGGCGGGCGGCGGAGGCGCTGGAGGCGTTGCGGTGGTCGTTGTCCACCGGGGTGGCGCCGGTGATGATCACCAGTGCGTTGGCGCAGGGGGTGCGGGCGATCGGGAAGCTGTCCTCCGCGCGGGGTGGGCGGCCGGCGGATCTTGCTCGGGAGCTGGGGATGCCGCCGTGGAAGATCGATCGGGTGCGGCAGCAGATGCGGGGGTGGACTCCGGATGGGGTTGCTGTGGCGTTGCGGGCGGTGGCTGCGGCGGATGCAGGGGTTAAGGGGGGCGGGGATGATCCTGAGTACGCGTTGGAGAAGGCGGTTGTGGTGATTGCTCGGGCTGCTCGGTCTCGGGGGCAGCAGTAGGGGGTGGGTTTTCTTCGCCCCCGCCGCCCCTACCCGTCCCATCCCGTTCCTGGGGGCTGCGCCCCCAGACCCCCCTTCGGCCTGAACGGCCTCGTCCTCAAACGCCGGACGGGCTGAAATGCCCCGCCCGTCCTCAAACGCCGGACGGGCTGAAATGCCCCGCCCGTCCTCAAACGCCGGACGGGCTGAAATGCCCCGCCCGTCCTCAGGCGCCGGACGGGCTGAAATGGCCTCGCTCGTCCTCAGGTGATGCACCGAAGGCCCCGACCGATGTCGGGGCCTTCGGGTGAAGCGTGTTGCTGGTGGCTTCCACGCCCGCGTGGCGAACGCAGGTCGTGCGTGGGAGCCGGGGTGCCGGGTGGGAGCGGATGAGAGGGCCCGCTCTGGTCCCTCCGGCGGTTGTTCAGATCAAAGAACGGGAGGTTCAGCCCTTGAGGGTGGTGACCTTGGAAGCAAGCGCCGACTTCTTGTTGGCGGCCTGGTTCTTGTGGATGACGCCCTTCGAGACGGCCTTGTCGAGCGCACGCGCGGCAGCGCGCTGAGTCTCGGTGGCCTTCTCGACGTCACCCGCGGCAGCGGCCTCGCGGGCCTTGCGGATCGCGGTCTTCAGGGAGGACTTGACGGCCTTGTTGCGCAGCCGGGCCTTCTCGTTGGTCTTGATCCGCTTGATCTGGGACTTGATGTTCGCCACGAATGAGCCTCTACAGGTTCAGGCACGGGGCCGCTCGGGTCCCGTACCGATGATTTTCCAGAAGATGTGCCTCGCGCTGAGAGGGCATGAGACACAGCCACCCAGACTACCAGTGGGCCTCCGAGTGGCCCAAACCGGTCCCCGGTCCCCGCCCGTGGGACCATGGAGCCTACGTATCGATCCGACCCGAGACCGCAGACACTGCGGACGCCTCAAGAATCAGGACCCTGCGTGCCCGCGATCCCTAGCCACGTCCCCGCGCCGAGCCGTACCGCCCCGGCTCAGATCCGCAATTTCTGCATCATCGCGCACATCGACCACGGCAAGTCCACGCTCGCCGACCGGATGCTCCAGCTGACCGGTGTCGTCGACCAGCGGCAGATGCGTGCTCAGTACCTCGACCGGATGGACATCGAGCGCGAGCGTGGCATCACGATCAAGTCCCAGGCCGTGCGTCTGCCCTGGGCGCCCTCGGACGACCCGGGCAACACGCACATCCTCAACATGATCGACACCCCGGGGCACGTCGACTTCACCTACGAGGTCTCGCGGTCGCTCGCGGCCTGTGAGGGGACCGTTCTCCTCGTCGACGCCGCCCAGGGCATCGAGGCCCAGACCCTCGCCAACCTGTATCTGGCGATGGAGAATGATCTGAAGATCATTCCGGTGCTCAACAAGATCGACCTTCCGGCCGCCCAGCCGGAGAAGTTCGCCGCGGAGCTCGCCAATCTCATCGGCTGCGACCCCGACGACGTACTCAAGGTCTCCGCCAAGACGGGGCTGGGCGTCGAGGCGCTGCTCGACAAGGTCGTCGCCGAGGTGCCCGCCCCGGTCGGCGTCCAGGACGCTCCCGCGCGCGCCATGATCTTCGACTCGGTGTACGACTCGTACCGCGGTGTCGTGACGTACGTACGTGTCATCGACGGGCAGCTCAACAAGCGTGAGCGGATCCGGATGATGTCCACCAACGCGACCCACGAGCTGCTGGAGATCGGCGTCTCGTCCCCCGAGATGACGCCGGCCGACGGGCTGGGCGTCGGCGAGGTGGGCTACATCATCACCGGTGTGAAGGACGTGCGGCAGTCCAAGGTGGGTGACACCATCACCACCCTGCACAAGGGGGCGACCGAGGCGCTCGGGGGGTACAAGGACCCCAAGCCCATGGTCTTCTCCGGGCTCTATCCGCTGGACGGGTCCGACTACCCCGAGCTGCGCGACGCCCTCGACAAGCTCCAGCTCAACGACGCCGCCCTCGTCTACGAGCCGGAGACATCGGCGGCGCTGGGCTTCGGGTTCCGGGTCGGGTTCCTGGGGCTTCTTCACCTCGACGTCATTCGTGAGCGGCTTGAGCGTGAGTTCGGGCTCGATCTCATCGCCACCGCGCCCAACGTGGTCTACCGGGTCGTGATGGAGGACCGCACCGAGCACACGGTCACCAACCCGAGCGAGTTCCCCGAGGGGAAGATCGACGATGTGTACGAGCCCGTCGTACGCGCCACGATCCTCGCGCCCTCCGAGTTCATCGGGTCGATCATGGAGCTGTGCCAGACCCGGCGCGGCACCCTGCTCGGTATGGACTACCTGTCCGAGGACCGGGTCGAGATCCGGTACACCCTGCCGCTCGCGGAGATCGTTTTCGACTTCTTCGACCAGTTGAAGTCAAAGACCCGGGGGTACGCCTCCCTGGACTACGAGCCCACCGGTGAGCAGGCCTCCAGCCTGGTCAAGGTCGACATCCTGCTGCACGGCGACAAGGTCGACGCCTTCTCCGCCGTCACCCACAAGGACGCGGCCTACGCCTACGGTGTGCGGCTCGTCGCCAAACTGCGCGAGCTGATCCCGCGGCAGGCCTTCGAGGTGCCCATCCAGGCCGCCATCGGGTCGCGGGTCATCGCCCGCGAGACCATCCGCGCCATCCGCAAGGACGTTCTCGCCAAGTGCTACGGCGGTGACATCTCGCGTAAGCGGAAGCTGCTGGAGAAGCAGAAGGAGGGCAAGAAGCGGATGAAGATGGTGGGCTCTGTGGAGGTTCCCCAGGAGGCTTTCATCGCCGTCTTGTCGAGCGACGACAACGTGGGGTCGGGCAAGGGCAAGAAGTAGCCGACGCCGACTCGTGGGAATCGGGAGAACGGGGGCTCGTCGCGTACGAACGCGGCTGGCCCCCTTCGCGTACGTACCGGCGGCTCTGTAGGAAGCGAACAGGCGCTCGCTGGAGAAAGTGACAGGCCGTCGCCCCTTACGCACCGGCCGGTCGCCCCTTACTCTGATCTCTGCTCGGTAGTTACTCGCGAGTTAAACAAGACCGCAATGAGCCAGCCGCCGCACTGCCGCGGGCCCCGGAGGATGTCGTGAGCGACACACAGACCTTGATCGAGAACCGTCCGCCGTCCGTGGCGGGTCTTTTCCTGGATCGCGTGGCCGCCACGCCGGAAGCCGAGGCCTACCGTTACCCGGTGCCCCCGGCCTCCGGTGAGGGCCCCGACGACTGGAAGTCGCTGACCTGGGCGCAGGCCGCCGAGCGCGTGTACGCCATCGCCGCCGGGCTCATCGAACTGGGCGTACAGCCGGAGCAGCGCGTCGCGCTCGCCTCCGCCACCCGCGTCGAGTGGATCCTCGGCGACCTCGGCATCATGTGCGCCGGCGCCGCCACGACCACGGTGTACCCGCAGACCAACACCGACGAGTCGGCCTTCATCCTCGCCGACTCCGCCAGCAAGGTGCTGATCGCCGAGGACGCGACCCAGCTCGCCAAGGCGCAGGAGAAGCGCGCCGAGCTGCCCGAACTCACCCATGTCGTGGTCATCGACCCGGCCGGCGTCGAGACCGGCGACGGGGTGCTCACCCTCGCCGAGCTGGAGCAGCGCGGTGCCGCGTATCTGGAGAAGAACCCGGACCTCATCAAGGAGCGGGTCGGGGCCATTACGAAGGACCAGCTCGCGACCCTCATCTACACCTCCGGCACCACCGGCCGCCCCAAGGGGGTCCGGCTGCCGCACGACAACTGGTCGTACATGGCGAAGGCGATCGCCGCGACCGAGCTGATCAGCGCCGAGGACGTCCAGTACCTGTGGCTGCCGCTCGCGCACGTGTTCGGCAAGGTGCTGACCTCCGGCCAGATCGAGGTCGGGCACGTCACCGCCGTCGACGGCCGCGTCGACAAGATCATCGAGAACCTGCCGGTCGTACAGCCGACGTACATGGCCGCCGTGCCGCGCATCTTCGAGAAGGTCTACAACGGGGTCGCGGCCAAGGCGCGGGCCGGCGGCGGCGCCAAGTACAAGATCTTCCAGTGGGCCTCCGGGGTCGCCCGTGAGTACGCCAAGGCCAGCCAGGACAACTTCCGGCGCACCGGCACCGCCTCCGTGCCCTTCGGTCTCGCCGCCAAGCACAAGGTCGCCGACGCGCTCGTCTTCGCCAAGATCCGCGAGGCCTTCGGCGGCAACCTGCGTGCCTGTGTCTCCGGGTCGGCCGCCCTCGCGCCGGAGATCGGCTTCTTCTTCGCCGGCGCCGGCATCCACATCCTGGAGGGCTACGGCCTCACCGAGTCCTCCGCGGCCTCCTTCGTCAACCCCGGCGAGGCGTACCGCACCGGCACGGTCGGCAAGCCGCTGCCCGGCACGGAGGTGCGGATCGCGGACGACGGCGAGATCCTGCTGCGCGGGCCCGGGATCATGGAGGGCTACCACGGGCTGCCCGAGAAGACCGCCGAGGTGCTGGAGTCCGACGGGTGGTTCCACACCGGTGACATCGGGGAGCTGTCCCCGGACGGGTATCTGCGGATCACCGACCGGAAGAAGGACCTGATCAAGACGTCGGGCGGCAAGTACATCGCGCCGGCGGAGGTGGAGGGGCAGTTCAAGGCGGTCTGCCCGTACGTCTCCAACATCCTTGTGCACGGGGCCGACCGGAACTTCTGCACGGCGCTCATCGCGCTCGACGAGCCGTCCATTCTGGGGTGGGCGAAGGACAACGGGCTTGAGGGGAAGTCGTACGCGGAGGTGGTGGCTGCGGCGGGGACGGTTGCTCTCATCGAGGGGTACGTCACGGAGCTGAATGTTGGGCTTCAGCGGTGGCAGACCATCAAGAAGTTCCGGTTGCTGCCTCGGGATCTTGATGTTGAGCATGGGGAGATCACGCCGAGTCTGAAGTTGAAGCGGCCGGTTGTTGAGCGGGAGTACAAGTATTTGATTGACGAGATGTATGCGGGGTCTCGCGAGGCGTAGCGCGGGAGGGGTGGGGTGGCGGGGGCTCGTGGCGGGTGCGGGTCGTTCGAGGCTTGTCGCGCAGTTCCCCGCGCCCCTGAGGTCAGAATCCGCGCCCCCTGTTCACCAGTTGGCGTAGGTCTCGGATCTGGCTCAGTACCGTTGCTGTGTTTGGAGGGCTGGCCCCCGACAGCTGGTCCTCCAGGTCCGCCAGCCTCGCGCTGATCTCGCCGTCCTCTGCCTGTTCCCTCGCCAGCATGCGTTCCAACTGCTGGTTCTTTCTGTGCAGGTCCAGGAAGACCGACACCTTTGCGCGGAGTACCCAGGGGTCGAACGGCTTCGTCAGGTAGTCGGCCGCGCCTGTGGCGTAGCCGCGGAAGGCGTAGCCCGCGTCGGAGTCCGTGCCTGTCAGGAAGATGATCGGGACGTCTTTCGTCTGGTCCAGGCGTTTGATGTTGGCGGCTGTCTCGAAGCCGTCCATGCCCGGCATCCGGATGTCCAGGAGGACGACCGCGAAGCGGCGGCGGAGCAGGGCCTTCATCGCCTCCTCGCCCGAACGGGCGCGCACCAGCGGCTCGTTGAGGGAGGCCAGGACGGCCTCCAGTGCGATCAGGTTGTCCTCCATGTCGTCGACCAGGAGGATGCCGGCGCGTTCGTCTGTCGTTTCCTCAGGGGTCATCGTGAGGGTGCCTCACTCGGTCGCCGTCTTGTCCAGTGCCTCGCCGTTCGGGCGCTCGGGGTCCAGGAGCGCGCAGACCACGGTCAGCAGCTGGTCGACATCGACGGGCTTGGGTACGTAGTCGTTGGCGCCGCGGGCGATCGACTTCTCGCGGTCGCCGGGCATCGCCTTGGCGGTGAGGGCGACGATGGGCAGGTCCGCCCACCGCGGGGTGCGGCGGATGGCGGAGATCGTCTCGTAGCCGTCCATCTCCGGCATCATGATGTCCATCAGTACGAGTTCGACGTCCGGGTTGCCTTCCAGGGTCTCTATGCCTTCGCGGCCGTTCTCCGCGTACAGCACCGGCATTCCGACCCGCCCCAGCACATGGGTGAGCGCGAAGACGTTGCGGATGTCGTCGTCGACGATCAACACCCGCCGTCCGGGCAGGACCTGGCCCGCCCGGCCCACCTTCCAAGCCTCCAGCTTGGTCGGCGCGGGCCAGGAGTCGTCCGTGTCGTGGGTTGTGTAGGGCTCGGTGGACAGCTGCTCGGGCAGCGACAGTTGGTGGTCCTGCGGCGTGTTTCCGCTCGGTGTGTGGCCGGGGCTGACGACAGGGACGTACAGGGTGAAGGTCGAGCCCTTGGTTGGCACGCTCTCGGCGATGATCCTGCCGCCCAGCAGGCCGGCGATCTCCCGGCTGATGGACAGACCGAGGCCCGTGCCGCCGTACTTGCGGTTCGTCGTGCCGTCGGCCTGCTGGAACGCCTCGAAGATGACCGGGAGTTTCTCGGCGGCGATCCCGATGCCCGTGTCGGAGACTGCGAAGGAGATCACGTCGTCGCTGTTCTCGCGGGTGTAGAGGTGATCGGGGTCCGTGATCCGGCTGACCCGGAGTTCCACCCGGCCGGTCGCCGTGAACTTGATCGCGTTGGAGAGGAGGTTGCGCAGGATCTGCTGGAGGCGCTGCTCGTCCGAGTACATCTCGCGCGGTACGTCCTCACCGACCGCCACCTCGAACGAGAGCCCCCGGTCGAGGGTGAGCGGGCGGAAGGTCGCGTGGACGTAGTCGAGGAGCTTGATCAGCGGCAGCTTCTTCGGGCGTACGTCCATCCGGCCGGCCTCGATCTTCGACAGGTCGAGGATGTCGTTGATGAGCTGGAGGAGGTCCGAGCCCGAGCGGTGGATCGTCGTCGCGAACTGGACCTCCTGGTCGGTGAGATGACCGTCCGGGTTGTCGGAGAGCAGGCGGGCCAGGATGAGGAGCGAGTTGAGGGGGGTGCGGAGTTCGTGCGACATGTTCGCCAGGAACTCCGATTTGTACTGGGACGATGTCGCCAACAGGGCTGCTTTTTCCTCCAGTTCCGCGTTCGAGCGCTGCAACTCCGCCTGCTGTTTCTGGAGTTCGTCCGAGCGTTCCTGGAGCTGCATGGCGAGGCGCTGGGACTCGCCGAGCAGGGACTCCGTACGGGAGTTGGCGATGATCGTGTTGATCGCGACGCCGATCGTGTTCACGAACTGGTCGAAGAACGCCAGGTGGACGTCCGAGAAGCGGGAGAACGAGGCGAGTTCGATCACGCCGAGCAGCTTGTCCTCGAAGAGGATCGGGATGATCACGACGCTGGCCGGGGCGGCTTCCCCCAGGCCGCTGTTGATTTTGATGTAGTCCGGCGGGGCCTCCTCCACCAGGATGCGCTTCTTCTCGCGTGCCGCCTGGCGGACGAGGCCGTGCACCGGCATCCCGCCCGTGTCGACCGTCGCGCCCTGCGCCGAGCCGTAACCGGCGATGAACGCCAGGCCCTTGGCCGGGACCGGCGCGCGCAGGCTGGCGCTGTCCTCGTCCGGGTCGGCCAGGAAGAACGCCCCGTACTGCGCGTTCACCAGCGGGGTCAGCTCGCGCAGGATCAGGTCGGCGACCTCCATCAGGTCCCGGTGGCCCTGCATCAGGGCGGCCAGACGGGCCAGGTTCGACTCCAGCCAGTCCTTCGCGCGGGTCGTCTCACGGAGGTTGGCCACCATCAGGTTGATGTTGTCCTTCAGCTCGGCGACCTCGCCGCGCGTCTCCACCGAGATGGAACGGGACATGTCTCCCTGGGCCACCGCCGAGGCGACCTCGGCGATCGCGCGGACCTGCGTGGTCAGGTTCAGGGCGAGTTCGTTCACGTTCGTCGTCAGGCGCTTCCAGGTGCCGTACACGCCCTCGACCCTTGCCTGGCCGCCGAGTTGGCCGTCGATGCCCACCTCGCGGGCCACGCGCGTGACCTCCGAGGAGAAGGACGACAGCGTGTCCACCATGGTGTTGATGGTGGTCTTCAGCTCCAGGATCTCGCCCCGCGCGTCCACGTCGATCTTCTTCGAGAGGTCGCCCTGGGCCACCGCCGTCGCCACCTGGGCGATGTTCCTGACCTGCGAAGTCAGGTTGTCCGCCATGTAGTTGACGTTGTCGGTCAGGTCCCGCCAGACCCCCGACACGCCCAACACCTGGGCCCGCCCGCCCAGTCGGCCGTCGGTACCGACCTCGCGAGCCACGCGGGTCACCTCGTCGGCGAAGGCACGCAGCTGCTCCACCATCGTGTTGACAGTGTCCTTGAGTTCGAGGATCTCGCCTCGGGCGTCCACCGTGATCTTCTTCGACAGGTCGCCGTTCGCGACCGCCGTGGTGACCTGAGCGATGTTCCGCACCTGTGAAGTCAGGTTCAGGGCCATGAAGTTGACGTTGTCGGTCAGGTCTTTCCAGACGCCCGACACGCCTCGCACCTGCGCCTGGCCGCCGAGGTTGCCTTCGGTGCCGACCTCGCGGGCGACCCGCGTCACCTCGTCGGCGAAGGCGGAGAGCTGGTCGACCATGGTGTTGATCGTCGACTTGAGTTCGAGGATCTCGCCCTTCGCCTCCACCGTGATCTTCTTGCCGAGGTCGCCCTGGGCCACGGCCGTGGAGACGAGCGCGATGTTGCGGACCTGCGAAGTCAGGTTGTCCGCCATGAAGTTGACGTTGTCGGTCAGGTCCTTCCAGACGCCTGACACACCTCGCACCTGGGCCCGGCCGCCGAGGTTGCCTTCGGTGCCGACCTCGCGGGCGACGCGGGTGACTTCGTCGGCGAAGGCGGAGAGCTGGTCGACCATCGTGTTGATGGTCGACTTGAGTTCCAGGATCTCGCCCTGCGCGTCGACCGTGATCTTCTGGCTCAGGTCGCCGTTCGCCACGGCCGTCGTCACCTGGGCGATATTGCGGACCTGCGAAGTCAGGTTCGACGCCATGAAGTTGACGTTGTCCGTCAGGTCCTTCCAGACACCTGACACGCCCCTCACCTGTGCCCGGCCGCCCAACTGGCCCTCTGTGCCCACCTCGCGGGCGACCCGCGTCACCTCGTCGGCGAACGCGGAGAGCTGGTCGACCATCGTGTTGACGGTCAGCTTCAGTTCGAGGAGTTCGCCGGTCGCCTCGACCGTCACCGTGCGGGTCAGATCGCCCCGGGCCACCGCCGTGGTCACCAGGGCGATGTCACGGACCTGGGCGGTCAGCCGGGACGCCATCGTGTTGACCGCCTCGGTCACATCCCGCCAACTGCCCGACAGACCCTGCACCTTGGCGCGTCCGCCGAGCCGCCCCTCCGTACCGACCTCGCGCGCGACCCGGGTCACCTCACCGGTGAACAGCGACAACTGGTCGACCATCTTGTTCACGGCCCGGCCGAGTCTGCGCAGATCGCCGCGCAACTGCCGGTTCCCGTCGTGCAGATCGACCCGCTGGGTCAGATCGCCGCCGGCCACCGCGTCCAGGACACGCGTCGCGTTCGCCGCGGGAGCCACCAGGGCGTCCAACAGGCCGTTCACGTCGTTGACCCGGGAGGTCCAGTGGCCCTGGCCGGGGCTCGCGGAGAGACGCTCGTCGAGGCGGCCGTGCCGGACCAGTTCCCGTCGTACGCGCTGTACCTCGGAGTTGAAGTGCAGATTGCGGTCCATGATCTGGTTGAACGCGGAGCTGAGTTCGGCGACCAGACCGTGGCCGGTTTCCGGCACCTTCGCGAAGTCGCCGTCCCGGGCGGCCGTCATCGCGGCGAGCAGCGGACGCAGATCCGATGCCCGAATCTGTCCGTCTTCGAGCACTTGCGTAGCACTGTTCTCACTCATGGCGGCCCACTTCGGTAACTCGGTGCTTATGGGCGTGGTCAGTCTGTCACTCTGGCCGCGTCCACTGAGGTGCATTCGTCCGAACTGCTCGGGGAGCTGTCGATGGGGGCCATTCCGACGCAACGGGAGACCGCGTCCCGTGCGCTGTCCCGTGCGTCCGGCGCGCCCGCGCGCCGGGGTGCGGACCGGCGCACGGTCACCCACGCCACGCTCGGCGGCGGCCCCCTCGCGCCCGGCGCCGCCCGTGGCCTCGTACGCGCCGCCCTCGCCGAATGGGCCCGACTCGGCCTGCCCGGCGCCGGAGCACTGCCTGAGCGGCTCGTCGACGACGCCATGGTGGTCGTCAGCGAACTCGTCACCAACGCCGTCGTCCACGCGGGGACGGACGTGGAGCTGGCGTGTCGCCTGGAGGCACCGGAGGAAGGAGAGGGGCCGGGGCAGGGGGAAGAAGAGGCGGAGGACGGAGTCGGCGTCGCGCTCGTCGTCGAGGTGTCCGACCACCATCCCTCCCGCGCGCCCCGGGACGCCGGCGCTGAACTCCCGTACGACATACCGGAGTACGGGCGTGGCCTCCGCCTCGTCTCCGTGCTCTCCGAGGCCTGGGGCGTCACCTACCGCACCGGCACCAAGACCGTCTGGGCGCGGCTCCCCGCCGAGGGCATCACCCTCGACGACGACATCGAGGTGTACGCCGGCACACACGCCCTCGGGCACGGGTTACGGGTCGCCGAGATCCTCGCCCCCGAGCCGCAGCGCGGCGCCCGCGACCAGGAGTGGCTGAATCACGGCGCCCTCTCCTTCCTCGCCGAGGCCTCCGACCTGCTCGCCGGACAGCTCGACGAGGACCTCGTCGCCGCGCTCACCGGACAGCTCCTCGTGCCACGCCTCGCCGACTGGTGCGCGGTGTGGCTGGAGGACGAGTCGATGGGGCGCGGAAGCGGAAGCGGCAGCTGGGGCGACGGGAGCGGTGGGAGCGGCGGGGGCGGGCCCCGGCTCGCCCGGGTCTGGCACAGCAGCGAGGACCGTATCGAGGAGCTGCGCCGCGCCCTGGAGAAGGACCCGCCGCGTACGCCCGACACCACCAGAACCGGACCGGTCCCCGTGCCCTGGCCCGGCGAGGCGCTCGGCGGGCGCGGGGAGACCGGTTCCGCGCTCGCCTACCGGCTGGTCGCGGGCGGCCGGCCGCTCGGCACGCTGGTCATCGGGCGGGCCGGGATGATCCGCTTTCCCGACGAGGTCACCGGCCTGGTCGAGGATCTCAGCCGCCGGGTCGCGCTCGCCATCGGCGCCGCCCGCCAGTACGCCCGCCAGGCCACCATCAGCCGTATCCTCCAGCGCGGGCTGCTGCCCGGCGCGGTCGCCGAGATCCCTGGTGTGAGCAGTGCTCTCGTCTACGAGCCCTGCGACAAGGGCGGGCCCAGCGGCGACTTCTACGACCTCTTCCCGGCCGGCGACGGCCGCTGGTGCTTCGCTGTCGGCGACGTCCAGGGCAAGGGGCCGGAGGCGGCCGTGGTGATCGGCCTCGCCCGGCCCTGGCTGCGGCTGCTCGCCCGCGAGGGATACCGGGTCGCGGACGTCCTCGACCGCCTCAACCAGCTGCTTCTCGACGATGCCACGGAGACGGCGGACGCGGCGGCCCGGGCGCTGGTCGCGGCGGACGCTCGGGCCGCGGTCCAAGCCGTCGTGGCGGCTGGTGCGGCGGGTTCGGCGGTCGTGTCGGCGGGTTCGGCCGTCGCGGCTGTTCCCGCCGGGTTATGGGCGGGCGAGGGGCCGCCGCAGACCCGGTTCCTCTCCCTCCTCTACGGCGAACTCGCACCCTTCGACGGAGGCGTGCGCTGCACCCTCGCCTCGGCCGGGCATCCGCTGCCGCTGGTGCTCCGGGCGAGCGGTGAGGTCCGTACGGCCGCAGAACCCCAGACCCTGCTCGGGGTCGTCGAGGACGAGACGTACACGAGCGAGAGCTTCGAGCTGCTGCCCGGCGACACCCTGCTGTGCGTCACCGACGGGGTCACCGAGCGGCGCTGCGGGCCCCGCCAGTTCGACGACGGCGACGGGCTGGCGAGCGCCCTCGTGGGCTGCGCCGGGCTGAGCGCGCAGCAGATCGCGGAACGTATCCGCCGGCTCGTGCACGAGTTCGGGGAGAAGCCGCCCGAGGACGATCTGGCGTTGCTGGTGCTGCAGACCGAATGAGGCGGGCTCGGGACATGGGGTGGGTTGTCCTACCGGTGCTGGACAATGGAACGCATGCCCTCCGCACTTCCCGACGGTGATCCCGTCCCCGACGACGGCTCCCTGCCCGCCTCCGCGCTCGCCGGGGCCGCGGACCGTCCCCTCGGGTTCTACCTCCACGTCCCGTACTGCGCGACCCGCTGCGGCTACTGCGACTTCAACACCTACACGGCGACCGAGCTGCGCGGCACGGGCGGTGTCCTGGCGTCCCGCGACAACTACGCGGACACCCTGATCGACGAGGTCAGGCTGGCGCGGAAGGTACTCGGCGACGATCCGCGGCCGGTCCGTACGGTGTTCGTCGGAGGCGGCACTCCTACGCTCCTGGCCGCCGACGATCTCGTACGGATGCTGCGGTCGATCCGTGACGAGTTCGGCCTCGCGGACGATGCCGAGGTGACGACGGAGGCGAATCCGGAGTCCGTGGACGAGCGGTATCTGGCCACTCTGCGTGAGGGCGGTTTCAACCGGATCTCGTTCGGGATGCAGAGCGCGAAGCAGCATGTGCTGAAGGTGCTGGACCGTACGCACACGCCGGGGCGTCCGGAGGCGTGTGTCGCGGAGGCGCGGGCCGTGGGGTTCGACCATGTGAACCTCGACCTGATCTACGGCACCCCGGGCGAGTCCGACGACGACTGGCGGGCCTCGCTGGACGCGGTGCTGGGGGCGGGGCCGGATCACGTCAGCGCGTACGCCCTGATCGTGGAGGAGGGTACGCAGCTGGCTCGGCGTATTCGTCGGGGCGAGGTTCCGATGACTGACGATGACGTCCACGCTGACCGGTATCTGATCGCCGACGAGGTGCTCGGGGCGGCCGGTTTCGAGTGGTACGAGGTGTCGAACTGGGCGACTTCGGTGGCTGCCCGGTGTCTGCACAACGAGCTGTACTGGCGGGGCGCCGACTGGTGGGGGGCGGGGCCCGGGGCGCACTCGCATGTCGGCGGGGTTCGCTGGTGGAACGTGAAACATCCGGGGGCGTATGCGGGGGCCCTGGCGGTGGGGCGGTCGCCGGGGGCGGGGCGTGAGGTGTTGTCGGAGGAGGATCGGCGGGTCGAGCGGGTGTTGTTGGAGTTGCGGTTGCGGGAGGGGGTGCCGTTGTCCCTTCTGCGTGAGGAGGGGCTTGCGGCGGCTCGGCGGGCTCTGGGGGAGGGGCTGCTTCGGGCTGGCCCGTACGAGGACGGGCGGGCCGTGCTTACGCTGCGCGGGCGGTTGCTGGCGGATGCGGTGGTGCGGGACCTGGTGGACTGAGGAAAAAGGCGGTCCGGGCCTACTCCGGTGCTGTGACGAAGTCGATCAGGTGTTCCACGGAGCGCAGTAGTTCCGGCTCCAGGTCCCGGTAGGAACCCACCCGCTCCAGGATCGCCTGCCACACCGCACCCGTGTTCTCCGGCCAGCCGACCGCGCGGCAGACGCCCGTCTTCCAGTCCTGGCCGTGGGGGATCCGGGGCCAGGACTGGATACCCAGGGACGACGGCTTCACCGCCTCCCAGATGTCGATGTACGGGTGCCCGACGACCAGGGCGTGCTCGCTGGTCACCGACGCCGCGATACGGGACTCCTTGCTGCCCGGGACCAGGTGGTCCACGAGAACGCCGAGGCGGGCGTCCGGGCCGGGGTCGAATTCGGCCACGATCGCGGGGAGGTCGTCCACGCCCTCCAGGTACTCCACGACCACGCCCTCGATGCGCAGATCGTCGCCCCACACCTTCTCGACGAGTTCCGCGTCGTGCCGGCCCTCGACGTAGATGCGCCCCGCGCGGGCCACGCGCGCGCGTGCACCGGGGACCGCGATCGAGCCGGAGGCGGTGCGGGACGGCGTGGCGAGGGCGGCCCCGGACGGGCGTACCAGCGTCACCACCTTGCCCTCCAGCAGGAAACCCCGTGGCTCCAGCGGGAACACGCGGTGTTTGCCGAAGCGGTCCTCCAGGGTGACCGTGCCCGCCTCGCAGCGGATCACCGCGCCGCAGAAGCCCGTACCCGGCTCCTCGACCACCAGGCCCGGATCCGCCGGGACCTGCGGCACGGGCTTGGGCTTCTTCCACGGTGGGGTCAGGTCCGGAGAGTACTGGCGCATTCGGATGACGATAGGAGAAGCTCCCGCGTCGTCAGTTCACTCCTCGCCTCGACACGCCGAAACGGGTTGCCAGCGCGTCCCGTTGGGCCCGTACGAACGCCGCGTCCACCACCGCTCCGTGACCGGGGACGTACAGCGCGTCCTCGCCGCCCAGGGTCAGGAGACGGTCGAGGGCTGCGGGCCAGTGGGAGGGTGCGGCGTCGGGGCCCGCCTGGGGTTCGCCCGACTCCTCGACCAGGTCGCCGCAGAAGACGACGGTCGGGTCGCCCGGTACGACGGCCACCAGGTCGCCGCGGGTGTGGCCGGGGCCGGCGTTCACCAGGTGTACCTCCGGGCCGTCGGGCAGGGCGAGGGTCAGTGTGTCCCTGACGCCTTCGTGCGGGACCACCAAGGTGTCCGCCGCCCCCTCCGCCGCACGGGCGTCCAGACCGTTGCGTACGGCGTCCGCGCACAACGCCGCGCGCCCCACTTCCCCGAATTCGTCGTTCGGGCCCAGCGCCGCGAGCACATGCGCACCCGCGAACGCCGCCGCTCCGAAAACATGGTCGAAGTGGGCGTGTGTCAGTGCGAGAAAATCCACCCGGCGGCCGGCCAGTTTCTGGGCCTCCAGGCGCAGGGCCGAGCCCTCCGCGAGGCTCGATCCCGCGTCGATCAGCAGTGCGCCGCCCGCCCCCACGACCAGCCCCACCGTGCAGTCCCAGACCGGCAGCCGGCGTCTGCCCACCCCGGCCGCCAGGCGCTCCCAGTCCAGGTCGCCCCACCCCGGCTCTTCCCAAGTCACCTTCATGCGGCGACGCTAGCCGGAGAAGGCGGGGAGGTGGGGGAGTCGGCGGGCGGAGTGCCTTGCCGCGGACACGACATCGCAGGACAGGTCGGTACACGTCGGCAGATCGGCGCAGGCCGCCCTTGCCGGGGGCGTACCCGACAGCCGTACACTGGGCCGGGGAACTCTGGCACTCGCACACGAAGAGTGCCAGGGACGGCCCAGGCACTCAGGGGACGACAGCAGTTGGAGGTGTGCGCGATGCTCAGTGAACGCAGGCTCGAAGTGTTGCGCGCCATCGTCCAGGACTATGTCGGCACCGAGGAACCGGTCGGGTCCAAGGCACTCACCGAGCGGCACAACCTCGGGGTCTCCCCGGCGACCGTCCGCAACGACATGGCGGCGCTGGAGGACGAGGGCTTCATCGCCCAGCCGCACACCAGCGCCGGGCGTATCCCGACCGAGAAGGGCTACCGGCTCTTCGTCGACAGGCTCGCCGGCGTCAAGCCGATGACAGCTCCCGAGCGGCGCGCCATCCAGAATTTCCTGGACGGTGCTGTCGACCTCGATGATGTCGTCGGGCGGACGGTCCGGTTGCTCGCCCAGCTGACGCGGCAGGTCGCCGTCGTGCAGTATCCGTCGCTCACCCGGTCGACCGTGCGGCACGTGGAGCTGCTCTCGCTCGCTCCAGCGCGCGTGATGCTCGTACTGATCACGGACACCGGCCGCGTGGAGCAGCGGATGATCGACTGCCCGGCGCCCTTCGGGGAGACCTCTCTGGCGGATCTACGCGCGCGGCTCAACAGCCGGGTCGCGGGCCGCCGCTTCGCGGACGTGCCACAGCTCGTGCAGGACCTCCCGGACGCCTTCGAGGCGGAGGACCGGGGTACGGTCGCGACGGTGCTCTCCACCCTCCTGGAGACGCTCGTCGAGGAGGCCGAGGAGCGGCTGATGATCGGCGGAACCGCCAATCTGACCCGCTTCGGACATGACTTTCCCCTCACTATCCGGCCGGTCCTCGAAGCTCTGGAGGAACAGGTCGTACTTCTCAAACTCCTTGGTGAGGCCGGGGATTCGAGCATGACCGTACGAATCGGTCACGAGAACAAATACGAGGGACTCAACTCCACGTCCGTCGTGTCGGTCGGCTACGGTTCGGGCGGCGAGGCAGTCGCCAAGCTCGGCGTGGTCGGACCGACCCGCATGGACTACCCGGGAACGATGGGAGCGGTACGCGCAGTGGCACGGTACGTCGGACAGATCCTGGCGGAGTCGTAAGTGGCCACGGACTACTACGCCGTACTCGGCGTACGCCGCGACGCGTCCCAGGACGAGATCAAGAAGGCGTTCAGGAGGCTCGCCCGCGAGCTGCACCCGGACGTCAACCCCGATCCGAAGACGCAGGAGCGGTTCAAGGAGATCAACGCCGCGTACGAGGTGTTGTCGGACCCGCAGAAGAAGCAGGTCTACGACCTCGGTGGCGATCCGCTGTCCCAGGCGGGCGGCGGAGGCGCGGGCGGCTTCGGCGCCGGTGGCTTCGGGAACTTCTCGGACATCATGGACGCGTTCTTCGGAACGGCGTCCCAGCGTGGGCCGAGGTCGCGTACGCGGCGCGGCCAGGACGCGATGATCCGGCTCGACATCGAGCTCGATGAAGCTGCCTTCGGGACCACGAAAGACATTCAGGTCGACACCGCCGTGGTGTGCGGTACCTGTAGCGGTGAGGGCGCCGCGCCTGGGACCTCCGCCCAGACCTGCGACATGTGTCGCGGGCGCGGTGAGGTGTCCCAGGTGACTCGGTCCTTCCTGGGCCAGGTCATGACCTCGCGGCCCTGCCCGCAGTGCCAGGGGTTCGGGACCG
Source organism: Streptomyces sp. NPDC000878 (assembly GCF_053599695.1). Lineage (NCBI taxonomy): Bacteria > Bacillati > Actinomycetota > Actinomycetes > Kitasatosporales > Streptomycetaceae > Streptomyces > Streptomyces sp. NPDC000878. Next base: position 86,799 of record NZ_JBSFMT010000039.1, read on the forward strand.
TCGTTCCGACGCCGTGCCCCGAGTGCGCCGGTGACGGGCGGGTGCGGTCGCGGCGGACGCTGACCGTGAAGATCCCCGCGGGTGTCGACAACGGTACGAGGATCCAGCTCGCCGGTGAGGGTGAGGTGGGGCCCGGTGGTGGTCCCGCCGGTGACCTGTACGTCGAGATCCATGAGCTGCCGCACTCGCAGTTCCAGCGGCGCGGGGACGATCTGCACTGCACGGTGACTCTGCCGATGACGGCGGCGTCCCTGGGCACCAAGGTGCCGCTGGAGACGCTCGACGGGCTGGAGGAGGTCGACATCCGTCCGGGCACACAGTCCGGGCAGTCGATTCCACTGCACGGGCGGGGGATTACCCACCTTCGGGGTGGGGGGCGTGGTGACCTGATCGTGCATGTCGAGGTCATGACTCCGTCGAAGCTTGATCCTGAGCAGGAGCGGTTGCTGCGGGAGCTGGCGAAGCTGCGGGGGGAGGAACGTCCTACGGGGCAGTTCCAGCCTGGGCAGCAGGGGTTGTTCTCGCGGTTGAAGGATGCGTTTAACGGGCGCTGAGGGAGGGGGCGGGGTGGGTTTGTTTCGCCCCCGCCGCCCCTACCCGTCCCATCCTCGGGGGCTCCGCCCCCCGATCGGAGGTCGGTCC
>NZ_JBSFMT010000039.1:87450-93504 GCF_053599695.1 Streptomyces sp. NPDC000878
GGGGGGGGGGGGGCCGGGCCCCCCCCCCCAAAATCGGCCTGAACGGCCTCGTCCTCAAACGCCGGACGGGCTGAAGGAGCCTGATTCGGACCTTGTGCTGTGGACGTGACAACATGCCGTCATGTCCTCCGCGCTGACCGATCTCTTCGCTCACCCGATCGTGCAGGCCCCCATGGCGGGCGGCGTCTCCGTCCCCCAGCTCGCCGGCGCCGTCGCCGAAGCGGGCGGGCTCGGGTTCCTTGCCGCGGGGTACAAAACCGCCGACGGGATGTACCAGGAGATCAAGCAACTCCGGGGGATCACCCAGCGCCCCTTCGGCGTGAACCTCTTTATGCCGCAGCCCGAGTACGCCGACCCCGCCGCCGTCGAGGTCTACGCCCACCAGCTCGCCGGCGAGGTCACCTGGTACGACACCGAGCTGGGTGACCCGGACAGCGGGCGCGACGACGGCTACGACGCCAAGCTCGCCGTACTGCTCGACAACCCCGTCCCGGTCGTCTCCTTCCACTTCGGGGTGCCGAGTCCCGACGTACTGGACTCCCTCCGCCGTGCCGGCACCTTCACCCTCGTCACCGCCACCACCGCCGAGGAAGCCCTCGCCGTACAGCGGGCCGGTGCCGACGCGGTGATCGTGCAGGGCGTCGAGGCCGGCGGGCATCAGGGCACCCACCGTGACAATCCCGAGGCGGACGGCTCCGCCATCGGGCTGCTCTCCCTCGTCGCCCAGGTGCGGGAGAGCGTGGACCTGCCGCTCGTCGCCGCCGGCGGACTCATGCGCGGCAGCCAGATCGCCGCCGTGCTCGCGGCAGGCGCCTGCGCCGCCCAGCTCGGCACCGCCTTCCTCGCCACCCCGGAGTCCGGCGCCCACGCCCTGCACAAGCAGGCGCTGACCAACCCCCTCTTCGTCCGTACGGAGCTGACGCGCGCGTTCTCCGGCCGGCCCGCCCGGGGTCTGGTGAACCGTTTCCTGCGCGAGCACGGCCCGTACGCCCCCGCCGCCTACCCCGAGGTCCACCACCTCACCTCACCGCTGCGCAAGAAGGCCGCCGCTTCCGGCGACGCGCAGGGCATGGCGCTGTGGGCGGGGCAGGGCCACCGGATGGCCCGTGAACTTCCCGCCGGGGAGCTGGTGGCTGTGCTGGCGGACGAGATCGCTGCCGCCCGGGCCGCCCTGCTGGACGGGGGCGAGGCGGCGTGACCGCGCCTGTCTTCGTCGTTGAGAGTCTTCCGGGCGACGACGTCCGGCAGTACGTCCTTGACGGGGCCGAGGGGCGTCACGCTGTCTCGGTCAAGCGGATGCGGGCCGGTGAAGCCCTCGTCCTCACCGACGGCGCCGGGCGTTGGGCGGAGGGCGAGGTTCTCGCTGCCGAGGGCAAGGACCGGTTGACCCTGCGACTCGGTCCGGTGATCGAGGAACCCCCGGCGTCTCCTCGTATCACCGTCGTGCAGGCTCTGCCCAAGGGTGACCGGGGCGAGTTGGCCGTCGAGACGATGACCGAGACCGGTGTCGACGCCGTCGTTCCCTGGGCCGCCTCCCGGTGTATTACCCAGTGGCGCGGTGACCGTGGGCTGAAGGCGCTCGCCAAGTGGCGGGCCACCGCACGGGAAGCCGGCAAGCAGTCCCGCCGGGTGCGTTTCCCCGAGGTCGCGGACGCGGCGACCAGCAAGCAGGTCGCCGAACTTCTCGCCGACGCCGACTTCGCCGCCGTACTCCACGAGGACCGGGACTACGGCAGTGCGGCGCTCGCTACCGCCGAACTGCCCTCCTCCGGCGAGATCGTGCTCGTCGTCGGGCCCGAAGGGGGCGTCTCCCCCGAGGAGTTGGCCCTCTTCGAGGAGGCGGGGGCGAAGGCGTACCGGCTCGGGGCCAGTGTGCTGCGTACCTCCACCGCAGGTACCGCCGCGACGGCGCTGCTCCTCGGCCGCACCGGACGCTGGTCCTAAGTCCCGTCCCGACTCCGGTCCTGTCCGTTTACGCCCTTCCGTGTCGGGCGGGACGGTGGCAGGCTGCCCTCCATGGGGGCCTTGAGGCGGATTTGGCATCGGCCGCGCGGGCACCGCAGGGCGGTCGCGGTGGCCGGACTCGTGGTGGCCGCCGTGAGCGGTGCCGTCGCCTGTGACCCCGGCGGGCTCACCTCGGCCACCGTCTCCCTCACCACCGACCAGACCGCGACCAAGGAACTGCAGCGGCGGAACGTGGACGTCCAGTGGCTCACCTGCACGACCTCCGTCGACGGCGGTAACGGCAACAAGGCCTCCGGCTCCGGGAGTTCGCCCTCGGCGTCCGAGAACACCGTCGCCAGTGTCGACTGCCAGGGCGAGACCGGGGACGGCAAGGACATCACCGTCACCGGCAAGGTCACCCGGGCCGTCGACGGCCGATGCGTACGCGGGGACCTCACCGCCAAGGTCGACGGCAGGCAGGTGTTCCGCGTCACCGGCCTCGGCGACTGCGACGCGCCCACCACACCGACGTACACCCCGCCCGTCACCTGGAACCCGCCGGACAACGACGAGCCCGGGCCGACCGTGACCGTCACCGTGACGAGGACCATCTGGTGCCAGAAGGATCCGAACTGCCTGCCCGTCGAGGGCAAATAACGACCCGGCGCGGGTAAGGAACTGATCGAAACCCCTGTCCAGTGGCCTGATCGCTGCTTAGGGTGATCGGGTGACTCAGCCCTCTTCGCCTGCGTATCTCCGGTTTCCGCATCTGCACGGCGACTCGGTCGCCTTCACCGCCGAGGACGACGTCTGGGTCGCCCCGCTCGACGGCGGCCGGGCCTGGCGCGTGAGCGCCGACAACGTGCCGGTGACCCATCCGCGCATCTCCCCGGACGGCACCCGCCTCGCCTGGACGTCCACCCGCGACGGCGCCCCCGAGGTGCATGTCGCCCCGATCGACGGCGGATCCGCCAACCGGCTCACCTACTGGGGCAGTTCGAGGACACAGGTGCGCGGCTGGACCCCCGACGGGCAGGTCCTCGCCATCAGCACCCAGGGTCAGGCCAGCCTCCGCCGCTCCTGGGCCCGGGCGATCCCGCTCGACGGCGGCCCGGCAACTCTCCTGCCGTACGGGCCCGTTGGCGATGTCGCCCACGGGCCCGCGACCGTTCTGCTCTCCGCTCCCATGGGGCGTGAGGCTGCTTGGTGGAAGCGGTATCGGGGCGGTACGGCGGGCAAGTTGTGGATTGACAGGGACGTCCGCGACGGGGAAGGTGCCGGCGAGTTCGTACGGCTGCATTCCGAGCTGGACGGGAACCTTGAGTACCCGGTGTGGGTCGGGGAGCGGATCGCCTTTCTCTCCGATCATGAGGGTGTCGGGGCGTTGTACTCGTCTTTGGCCGATGGGTCCGATCTGCGGCGGCACACGGGCGTTGACGGGTTCTACGCCCGGCACGCGGCCAGTGACGGCAGTCGTGTCGTGTACTCCTCCGCCGGTGAGCTGTGGATCCTCGACGATCTCGACGGGGCCGAGCCGCGGCGGCTCGACATCCGGCTCGGCGGGCAGCGCGTCGATCTCCAGCCGCATCCGGTCAGTGCCTCGCGGTGGTTCAACTCCGGGGCGCCCGACCACACCGGGCGCGGCAGCGCCATCGGGGTGCGCGGGTCCGTGCACTGGGTCACCCACCGGTCCGGGCCGGCTCGCGTCCTCGCCTCCGGGCACGGGGTACGGGCCCGGCTGCCCCGCGCCTTCCGCGTGGACGGCGAGGAGTGGGCCGTGTGGGTGACGGACGCGGAGGGCGACGATGCATTGGAGTTCGCCCCGGCTACCGGTGTCGCGCCGGGCGCCACTCCGCGCCGGCTCGCCGCCGGGCAGCTCGGGCGCGTCCTCGGGCTCGCCATGGCGCCCGACGGCAGCCGGGCCGCCGTCGCCTCCCACGACGGGCGTGTGCTGCTCGTCGAGCGGGAGTCGGGGGAGGTGAGGGAGGTCGACCGCAGTGGGGACGGTGATGTGTCCGGGCTGGTCTTCTCGCCCGATTCGGCGTGGCTGGCCTGGTCCCATCCGGGGCCGCGTCCGTTGCGTCAGCTCAAGCTCGCCAACACCACTGATCTGTCGGTTACGGAAGCGACTCCGCTTCGGTTCCGGGACTATTCGCCGGCGTTCACGGTGGACGGCAAGCATCTTGTCTTCCTGTCCGCGCGGTCCTTCGACCCCGTCTATGACGAGCACGTGTTCGACCTCGCCTTTGTCGGCGGTTCGCGTCCGCACCTCATCCCTCTCGCCGCGACCACGCCCTCGCCCTTCGGGCCGCAGCGGCACGGGCGGCCCTTCGAGGCGCCGGACAAGGACGAGACCCCGGACAGCGAAGGCGCCCCGGCCACCCGTATCGACCTCGACGGGCTCGCCGACCGCATCGTGCCCTTCCCGGTCGAGGCCGCCCGCTACACCAACCTCCGCGCCGCCAAGGACGGGGTGCTGTGGCTGCGCCACCCGGTGCGGGGGGTGCTGGGGTCGTCCCGGGCCACGCCCGACGACCCCGATCCGAAGACCGAGCTGGAGCGGTACGACCTCGCCCAGCAGCGCATCGAGCACCTCGCCGGGGACGCCGACCACTTCGCCGTCAGCGGCGACGGCAAACGCGTCCTGCTGTGGACCGACGGCAAGCTGAAGGTCGTACCCAGTGACCGTCGCGCCTCCAACGACGACGAGAGCGACACGAACATCACCGTCGACCTGTCGCGCGTACGGCAGAGCGTCGACCCGGCCGTCGAGTGGCGGCAGATGTACGACGAGAACGGTCGCATCATGCGCGACAACTTCTGGCGGCCGGACATGGGCGGGGTCGACTGGGACGGCGTCCTCGACCGCTACCGTCCCGTCCTCGACCGTGTCGCCACCCACGACGACCTCGTCGACCTTCTCTGGGAGGTCCAGGGCGAGTTGGGCACCTCGCACGCGTACGTCACCCCGCGCGGCGGATACGGCGGCGGTGAGCGGCAGGGGCTCCTCGGTGCCGACATCACCCGGCACGAGGACGGTCCCCAGGGCACGCCCCTGTGGCGCATCGACCGCATCCTGCCCGCCGAGACCTCCGACCCCGACGGCGTCTCTCCGCTCGCCGCACCCGGCGTCGCGGTGCGCCCCGGCGACGCGATCATCGCCGTCGCCGGACAGCCCGTCGACCCGGTGGCCGGGCCCGGCCCGCTGCTCGTCGGTACGGCGGGCAAGCCCGTCGAGCTGACGATCTCGCCGTCCGGTGGCGGCGACTCGCGGCACGTGGTCGTCGTACCCGTCTCGGACGAGGAGCCGTTGCGCTACCACGCGTGGGTGACGGATCGGCGGGCGTACGTCGCCGAGAAGTCGGGTGGGCGGCTCGGTTATCTGCACGTCCCCGACATGCAGGCGCCCGGGTGGGCCCAGATCCACCGTGACCTGCGGATCGAGGTCGCGAAGGAGGGGCTGGTCGTCGACGTGCGGGAGAACCGGGGCGGGCACACGTCCCAACTGGTCGTCGAGAAGCTGGCGCGGCGGATCGTGGGGTGGGATCTGCCGCGCGGGCTACGGCCGTACAGCTATCCGGAGGACGCGCCTCGTGGGCCTGTCGTTGCCGTCGCCAACGAGTTCTCGGGGTCGGACGGGGACATTGTGAACGCGGCGATCAAGGCGTTGGGGATCGGGCCTGTGGTGGGTACGCGGACGTGGGGTGGGGTGATCGGGATCGACAGCCGGTATCGGCTGGTCGACGGGACGTTGGTCACTCAGCCCAAGTACGCGTTCTGGCTTGAGGGTTACGGGTGGGGTGTGGAGAACCACGGGGTCGATCCGGATGTGGAGGTGGTGCAGGCTCCGCAGGACTACGCGGCCGGGCGGGATGTGCAGTTGGACGAGGCGATTCGGCTGGCGCTGGAGTCGTTGGAGGAGCGGCCTGCGAAGGTGGCGCCTGGGTTGCCGGAGCTGTAGGGGGGCCGGTGGGTGGGGGTGGGCGTTGGGTTTGTTTCGCCCCCGCCGCCCCTACCCGTCCCATCCCTCGGGGGCTCCGCCCCCGAACCCCCGTTATCGCGCTGAACGCGCTCGTCCTCAAACGCCGGACGGGCTGACTACCCAGCCCC
>NZ_JBSFMT010000040.1:0-92349 GCF_053599695.1 Streptomyces sp. NPDC000878
GGTCACGGCCGATCTACCGGCCCGGCCTGCCGCCGCCATCGAGGGCATCGCCTACTTCACGGTCTCCGAGCTGGGCGCGGCCGATGACCGCGCCCAGCGCGGACGCCTCTATGGGATCGCCGACGGGTGTTCCTGTTCCGTGCAGTTCCACGAAACGTACCTGCGCGGGGTCCACTCCCGCGTTTTCATAGGCCCGTTGCAGGACGTCGCGCTGCCCGCTCGTCCGGGGTGCGGTGAGGGTGTCACCGCCGCCGTCGTTGTTGACGGCGCCCCCTCGGATCAGACAGTGCACGGTGTCGGCGTCGGCGAGGGCTTGACGGAGGGTTTTGAGCACGACGACACCGCCGCCCTCGCCGCGTACGTAGCCGTCGGCGCGGGCGTCGAACACAGCGGCCCGGCCGGTCGGCGAGAGGGCACCGAATCGCTCGGCGACGGTGAAGCCCTCGGGGAGGAGATTGAGGCTGACCCCGCCCGCCAGCGCCAGGTCGGTCTCGCCGCTGCGCAGGCTCTCGCAGGCCAGGTGGATGGCGACGAGCGAGGAGGACTGGGCGGTGTCGACGACGACGCTGGGGCCCTGGAGGCCGAGGACGTAGGAGACGCGATTGGCGATGACACCACGGCTCAGCCCGGTGAGGGAGCGGCCGTTGACGGCGTCGGGCCCGTGCTCGTGGGCGAGTTTGGCGTAGTCGTCCCAGATCGCGCCCAGGTAGACACCGGTGCGGGTGTCCCTGCGGGTGCCGGGGACGATACCGGCGTCCTCCAGGGCCTCCCAGGCGAGTTCGAGGGCGAGCCGCTGCTGGGGGTCCATGTCGGCGGCCTCACGCGGGGAGATGCCGAAGAACTCCGGGTCGAACCGTTCCACGCCGTCGACGAATCCGGCCCGCAACGGCCGGGCGCCCTCGGGCCGGGGGGTGAACCCGGGCCGGCCCGGCGGTACGTCGGTGATGGCCTCGGTGCCGCCGCGCAGCAGCTCCCAGAACGCGGCCGGGTCCGCTGCGCCGGGCAGCCGGCAGGCCAGACCGACGACGGCGATGGGCTCCGCCGGGACCGGTCGCGCCTGCGGGCCGCTGTCGGAACGGGGTTCGTCGGTCATGGGAGTGACTTCGCCTTCCTGTCGGGCATCCTCGGACATTCCTCGGGCTCTGTCGGACATCCCGCCGTCCCGCGGAGCTTCATCGGGGCTTCCGCCCGGCTTGCCGGGGCTCCGGCGCCCGCATGGCGAAGGGCGCGCCGCCCGTATCCCGGAGAGAGCGGACGGGAAGTTACACACCGGTTTCCGACGCGTTATGTTCGCCGCTTCCTCCGTACCGTTTTCCCGTCCTTCGGTATCGGCGGCATACGGCAATGAACTTCTTTTCGTGTTCCTCCGGACGAAACAAAGGGCGCAGTCGGCGGACCTCCGTGTTCACGCGCCGAATTCGGACGGTGAAACGCTACTTGCGGGCCGACCGCAGGCCAACCCTTAGTTCTGTGCCCCTATCCCCGCGTTGCGCGGCTATTACGGCATAGGGGTGGCCCATGGATCACGGCGCCCGCCGGGTCATAGCACGGTCGGTGCAGCGGGCGCAGTGCGCGACACGCCGGATCGTCGCCGGTGGCGAGGGCCAATAGGGGTTGACCGATAGGGGGTCCACAGAGCTATTTTGACCCGTCATAACTGGACCAGACCACTCTGGGCAACCCTGGACGGTCGCTTATCACTGACCGTAGCAGTACCGGAATGCCCACTTCCTTTACATGCGCTTTCAGTTCTTTGCTTTCGCACTCAGGCAGGTTCTTTGCGTTAGCTTAACCAGCCGCCGAGTTAGAATCGGTCAGCGGCCACCGGCCGCACCAGCCACCTTGGCGACGGGGGAATAAATGACCTTAGAACGAGGAAGCTCAGGCACCATAACGCGCAGCGGGGTCAGAGGCCGCGCGAAGGGGAATAATGTGACATTCGTTGAACGGGCGGAAGAAATTCTTCTCCTGGAAAGCTTACTCAACGAGGCCCTGGGTGGCGCCGGGCGAGTCGTCTCCGTGACCGGTCCGGTCGGGTCGGGCAAGACCGAACTCGCCCACCAACTCGCCGCCCGGGCCACCGACCAGGGTGTCCGGGTCGTCCTGACCCACGCCTCACCGGCCGGCGTGGGGGCCGGTCCGGGAATCTTCGGCCAGCTCCTGGAAGCCTGTTCGTCAGCGGCCGAACTGCGCCACCGGCTGGCCGAGGACGGGTCCGCCCACGCCATGTCCTCACAACTCATGCTGGCCATCTGCCACGACCTGCTGCGCTCCGCGGCCCAGACCCCGCTCCTGCTGATCGCCGACGACGTCCATCTCACCGACGCCGAATCCCTGCGCGGGCTGCTCTATCTCGTCCGCCACGCCCGGGTCGCACCCGTGATGCTGGTGCTGGTCACCAGCGAGTACTCGCAGCAGACGATTCCGCTCTTCCACGCGGAGCTGTTCCGCGAACCGCACCACCGCCAGATCCAGCTCCCCCTGCTGTCGGTGGACGGGGTCACCGGCATCCTCTCCGAGCGGCTCGACGACGCGACCGCGCACCGGCTCGCACCGGCCGCCCACGCGGCCACCGGCGGCAACCCGCTGGTGGTCCGGGCCCTGCTGGAAGAGCACCTGATGGACCCTTCGGCCGGCGGGGAGTCCCTGCGCCCCGGCGACACCTCCGCCACGGCGGTGCTCGCCTGTCTGCACCACAGCGGACAGCCCGGCCTCGATGTCGCCCGGGGCATCGCCCTGCTCGGCGATCGCGCCACCCCCGAACTGATCTCCAAGCTGGTGTCCAGGCCCCGCCGCCAGGTCAAGAGGTTCAGCGCCGCACTCTCGCAGGCCGGTCTGCTCGGCCCCGACGGATCACTGCGCCACCCGGCGGCCCGCTCGGTCGTCCTCAACGACCCGGGCTTCGAGAACGCGTCCGAACTGCGCTACCGCGCCGCCGAGTTGCTGCACAGCGAGGGCGAGACCCCGCTACGGGTCGCCGAGCATCTGATCGCCGCCGACCGGCCCGTCCGCCACTGGCACATCTCGCTGCTGCGCCAGGCGGCGGAGGACGCGCTGGACTCCCAGCAGGCCGACCTCGCCCTCCAGTGCCTGGATCTGGCGCTGCGGGACTGCCCCGACGGCGAGGAACGCGCGCTGATCACCGCGGCCAAGGTCCGGGTCGAGTGGCGGATGAACCCGGCCCGGGCCATGTCCCACTTCGCCGGGCTGCTCAACGCCTTCGAGCAGGGGCACCTCCCCGACCTGGAGGCCATCATGCTGGCCCGCGCCCTGATGTGGCACGGGCGGGAGGAGGAGGCCGCCGGAATACTGACCAAAATCCGCGCACGCCCGCACACCCCCGAGGTCGGCGAGGCCCTGCTCAGCACCGACCAGTCGCTGCGCAGCACCCATCCGGAGTCCGTCGTACTCCTGCCGGAACGGCCGACGGATCCCCGTCCGACCTGCGAGGACCCGTGCGCCGGACCGCTGGTCGACTCGGTGATGTGGGACTTCATGCAGGCCGGGAACCACGAGGACACCGCCCGGGTCGCCGAGGGCGTCCTGCGCAACGACCACTCGCCGGACTACTGGCGCGGCCCGCACTCCAACGCGCTGTGCGCACTGCTCTACGTCCATGAACTCGACCGTGCCGAGTACTGGACCACCCGGATCTACCAGAGCGCCGAGGCCGAGGGTTTCCGCACCTGGCAGGCCGTGCGGGCGGGGATCCTGTCCGAGGTGGCCCGGCGGCGCGGCGACCTGCCGGCGGCGGTCCGGCTGGCCCGGGAGGGGCTGCGGCTCATGGGGCCGAGGGCGTGGGGTCCCCAGATCGAGATGCCGCTGTCGAGCCTGATCTCCGCCGCCACCGCGGCGGGCCATCACCGTACGGCGGCGGAGTGGCTGGCGTTCCCGCGCCCCGGGGGAGCCTCGAAGACCCGGTACTACCTGCACTTCCTCGAGGCGCGTGGCCACCACCACCTGGCGATGGGGCGCTATCTGCCGGCACTGCGGGACTTCCTGGCCTGCGGACGGCTGATGAAGAGCTGGGACATGGACATCGCCGGGATCGTGCCCTGGCGGCTGGGGGTGGCCGAGGCACTGCTGCGGCTCGGCCGCAGGGAGCGGGCCGCGCGGGTACTGGACGAGCAGGCCGAGCGGCCCGATGCCCACCACCCCCGTGTCCAGGGGCCCCTGCTGCGGCTGCGCGCGGGGACCATGAAACCGCGTCAGGCGGTGGTGCTGCTGCGCAAGTCCGACGACCTGCTCGACAGCAACCGGCTCCCGGTGGAACTGCTGGCCACGCTGATGGAACTCAACCGGGTGTACGTGGAGCTGGGCGACTCCCACCAGGCGCGTTTCACCGCCCGCCGGATCTGGCGTACGGCGGCACAGTGCGGTGCCGAGGCGCACGTACGGCAGACGCTGCTGCCGGAGTTCGCCGCTCCGCACTCCGGCACGGGGGCGCCCGCGGTCGCCGAGGACGACATGCAGACGGTGCTCAGCGACGCGGAGCTGCGGGTGGCCGAACTGGCCGCTCGCGGGCACACCAACCGGGAGATAGCCGGCCGCCTCTACATCACGGTCAGCACGGTCGAGCAGCATCTGACCCGGGTGTACCGCAAGCTCCAGGTGGACGGCCGGGTCGATCTGCAGATCCGGCTGAACACGAAACTCCAGGGCACCGCGTGACGGGGCATCGCGTGACAGGACACCGCGTGATCGTGGACGGTGGTCGGCGGCGTTGACCGCACCGGGTGGGTGGCGGGTCCGGCTCCGGACCCGCCACCCACCCGGTCTCGCGTCCACCCGGCCCGGCGTCCGGCCGGTCCCTCAGCCCGCCAGGGCCCCGGACCGGAAGGGGGTGAGTTTCCGCTCGCCGATCCGCGCGCGCAGTCCGGGATCGGTGACGCCCAGTCCCTCCTCCGCCGCCAGGCACAGCACACCGACCTTCCCCACGTGCTGGTTGGTCTGCACGAGGCGGGCGGCCTCACCCACGTCGGCCAGCGGGAAGGTCCGGGACAGCACGGGCGAGAGCCGGCCCAGGGTGAAGAGCCGGTTGCAGTCCCATGCCTCCTGGTAGTTGGCGACGTTGCTGCCGATGACACGTTTCAGGTTCATCCACAGATAGCGGTTGTCGAAGTGGTGCCAGTCCCCGGAACCGGAGCCGCAGGTGACCACGACACCGCCACGCCTGACCACGAAGACGGAGATCCCGAAGGTCGCCCGGCCGGTGGTGTCGACCGCGATGTGCGGGTCCTCGCCGACCTCGCGCCTGATCACCTTGCCCAGCCGCCGGCCCAGCTCCGCGGTGTCCCGCCCCGGCTCGTCCAGTCCCAGCTCGGACCGGTTGATCACCACGTCGCAGCCCAGCTCGGCCAGCCGGCGCGCCTTCTCCTCGCTGGAGACCACCCCGACCGCGATACCGCCGGCGTTCCGTACGAGCTGTACCGCGAAGGAGCCGAGCCCGCCGGCGGCGCCCCAGATCAGCACGATGTCGCCCTGCTTGACCCGGGCGCCGTGCTCTCCGACCAGCATCCGGTACGCGGTCGTCGCGCACAGCGTGCCGGAGGCCGCCTCCTCCCACGTCAGGTGCGGCGGCTTGGGCAGGATCTGGTCGGCGCGTGCCACCGAGTAGTGGCCGAGACCGCCGTAGTTGGTCTCCAGGCCCCAGGTCCGCTGTTCGGTGCTGAGCATGCCGTCCATGTGGGTGCCCGGCTCCTGGGAGTCGACCCATGCCCCGGCCACCACCACGTGGTCCCCCACCTTCCAGCGGCGGACCGAGGAACCCACCCGGACGATCACACCGGCGGCGTCCGAACCGATCGCGTGGAAGTCCTGGTCGTGCCGCCGGTCGAATCCGCCCTGTTCGCCGAGGCGTCCCAGGAGATCGAATGTCGGCCGCGGTTCGAACGTCGCCGCGGAGACGGTGTCGTGACTGACGGAGCCGGCCATCGTGGCGATCAGGACCTCGTCGGGAGCCAGCCGGGGCATTCGCACCTGACCGACGTTCAGCGACTTCCGTACGTCCTTGTCGGCGACGCCGCGGAAGATCTCCACCTGGTCCTTGCGCAAATGCGCGGCGGTGTACAGGCCGGGCACCGCGACATTCTCCAGTTCACTCGGCGGGGCGCCCGAGATCACCGCTTCGGCCAGAGCGTCCATGGCAATTGCCTCTCCGTTGGCGACGACACCTCCGTCCGGAGAACGTTACGGCCGTGAATTGGGCGGCCCCAACCCTTAGTCGGGCTGCCCGACCCCCTACTTTTCGATCCCCTAGGGACCTTTTCGATCCCCTAGGGAATTGGGCACGGCGGGCCGGCCGACCGCTGGAAGGGTCGGCCGGCCCGCTGGCTCAGGCTTTCGCCACCGAGAGATTGAACTCGGGGGACTGGAACGTGGTGTAAAGGCGGACGAACAGCAGGAGCGCGGCCTCGGTGGCACGCGCGCTGGTCACGTCGCCGATGTCGAGGATCTGGGCTTCGGACCAGCCGAACGACTTCAGCAGGTCGGCGACCTCGGCCTTGGCCGTCGGGTCGTCACCGCTGAGGAAGACGGTGTGGTGGCCCGGGATACGACCGGGATCGACCATGACCTGACCGGCCATGGTGTTCAGCGACTTCACGATCCGGGCCTCGGGAAAGGCCGACTGAAGCTGCTCGGCGATGCTGCCGCCGTTGGGTGTGACGACCGCGAGGCCGCCGTCCCTGGTCTCGGTGGCGTTGGAGACGTCCACGACCACCTTGCCGCGGAGACTGTCGGCGCCGGCCGCGGTGAGGACGTCGAGGGAGGAGAGACCTGGTGCGGTGTTCACCACCAGATCGGCGCCCGCGGCGGTCTCCCGCAGACCGTCGACCTTGGCGCCGTTCTCCTCGGCCCACTTCACGGCCGGGGAGTTCTCGGGGTCGCGCGACCCCAGGGTCACCTCGTGCCCGAGGGAGACCAACTTCAAGCCAACGACCTTGGCGACATTGCCGGTTCCCAGTAAGCCGATCTTCACTTTAAATGCTCCGCTTCTCGGTGGGTGCTGCTGTGACAGCTCTCCGACGCCAACCACAGCCCGAGTGCGGAACATTCCCGTTCCGGCGATCTTTTCGAAGTTCCCGTTTCAGCACGGCTTGCGCCACACCCCGAGTTCCAGTCGCTTCTGCATCGAGGACAGTTCGAGCCGCCGTGACTCGGCGCAGAAACGGCCCGTCGGTACGGCGTACTCGACGTGGAACACCGCCTTGCCGGCCGCGATGAAGGGCGACAGGCGCGCGCACTCGTCGTACTGGGCGCACTCCTCGTTGACCGCGAAGTCGAAGTCGGCCAGGAGCTGGGGGATCTGCGGCAGGTCGCTCTTCAGGCCCACGGACAGTCCGCGCTCGTGGGCGATGTCCGCGATCACGCGGTTGTAGCGGAGCTGGTCGGCGGCGGTGAGCGGGAAGCCGGTGTCGTTGCTGTAGCCCTCCACCAGGTCCGGCTCCACCGCGTCGAAGCCCTTGTCGCGGCACATGTCGAAACGGCGTTCCATCAGGGGCAGGACGTCGAGCCGCCTGATGTCCAGCCAGCGTTCGCCCGCCCAGCCGTTCTCCTCGCCGAGCACCCCCGGGGGAAGTCGGCCTGGTCGGACCGGAAGTCCTCCCACGCACCGACGTTGACGTAACAGATGGGTCATCCCCGGCGTCCCCGCGGCGGCGCAGGCCCACCCCATCAGCTCGTCCAGGAGCATGGCGCTCATGCCGCCGTGTCCGTAGCCGGGCGGCCCTTCGTGGGCGATGCCGAGCACGCAGGTCCCCGTCACACCGCCGTCGGACGCCGTGACGCGCAGGGGCGGTGCGAGCGGGCTGCCGAGGCCGGTGACGGGGCTGTACATCCGCACCCCGCCCGGGAACTCGTCGACCGCCGGGATCTCCGCGCGGGCGCGACGCCGCCCGGTCAGCTGCCCGGTAAGACTGCGGACCCCGTCCGCGACCCGGTGCAGGGTGTCCGGCGAGGCCACGGTACGGACGGCGGCATCGACCAGGGCACGCAGCTCGTGCCCCAGCGCGGCGACGGCCGCCCGTTCGTACTTCGGCCCGTCCGTTCCCGGCTGTTGGGCGACGGGGCTCGTCGTGGAGGGGTGGTTCAGGGACGGGTTCATCGGGTTTTCGGGGGTCCTTGCGGTGCGTGTCGCGGCTAGGTTGCGTCGCGTACGAACACAGGCTTGAGGTGCTTCTCGGGTAGCGCGTCGGGGAGTTGTTCCCAGTCGAGGACGTGGGAGACGACCCGCTCGGGTGCGACCTTTCCCGAGGAGGCGAGCTCCAGGGCGTCGGGGATGTGGTCGCGTACGTTGTCGCGTGCGATGCGCAGGGTGACTCCGGTGAGGTACATGTCGAGCAGGGGCAGTTCGCCGGGCCGGAAGTGGTTGCCCGCGGATTCGCAGAAGCCTTCCGGGGCGAGGGACTTGACGGCGAGGGCGAGCTGGTCGACGCGGCCGGTGGCCTCCACCGCGAGGTCGAAGCCGCGGTGGACTGGCTCGATCGTCTCGGCGGTGCGGGCGCCGTAGCCCTCGGCGATCCGGCGGTGCCCTGGGTCGGGATCGACGTACAGCACGTCGGAGGCGCCGAGCGCGCGGGCGATGTCGCACACGTACAGGCCGATGCTGCCGCGGGCGACGACCAGGACCCGGGCTCCGGGCCTGTTCTTCAGGTGGGGGGCGACCAGGCGCCAGGAGAGGGACCAGTTGTCGCTCGCCGACGCCATGGCGACCGGGTCGAGGCCGGTGGGCAGGGGCACCAGCATGGCGTCCGCCCAGGGGACGCGGACCAGGTCGGAGAAGAGCCCGCCCCAGTTGCCGCCGATCGGCGCGCCGTACATGGCCATGTGCGGTACGGAGGTGCAGTGCGCGGTCAGTCCGGCGCGGCAGTGGTCGCAGGTGCCGCAGTTGACGGACCAGGGCACGACGACCAGATCGCCGGGGGCCACGGCCGTCACGGCGGCGCCGATGTCGACGACGCGTGCCACGCACTCGTGGCCGAGGGCGAAGGGCGGGGCGATGAAGCCGTGCCCGGCCAGGATCGCGGAGTCGACGTCACAGGAGGTGGCGGCCACCGGGGCGACGATCGCCTCCTGGTCGGACCGGAGCGTGGGGTCGGGTGCCTCGCGCCACTCGACGGTGTGCCGTGCGACGTACGTCAGTTCACGCATCGGCCCGCTGCCCCTTCGCCAGGGCCACGAGGTCGGCGTAGCGGATGACGGAGCCGCCCGCGCCCCAGGTGCCGTCCGGCTGTTCGTGGACCAGCACCCACACACGCAGCGCCTCGGCCCCGGACAGCCCGGCGGCTTCGAGTACGGCCTTGGTGACGTCCTCGACCAGCCCGGCCTTGCGCCGCTCGGACAGCGCGCCCTCGGGCACCGTGACGTCCACCAGGAACCGCGGCGCGTCGTCCTCCGCGCCGGTCTGCGCCCCTTCGGGCAGTTCGACGAGGTAACTCCACGCCTGGGCGCGGAAGAACGCGGTGTCGGGCGCCCCCTCCCAGCGCAGCAGGACGGCAGCCAGTTCGCGCTGGACGGTCTTGCGCCCCTCCGCGGTCAGCGCATCGGCCGGGACGGTCAGCCTGATCATCGGCATGGCAACTCCTGTGCGGGTCGACGGCATCTCGTTATAACAGTCGTCATAGACGAGGGTCACGTTAGACTATGACGGTCGCTATAACCAGCGGGGTGTGTGTGCCGAGGACCGGCCGACAGGCGCGCGAGCGGATCGCGACCGGTGCGGCCTGAGGGCCATGGGCATTCGGGAGCCGGCTCCACCGAAAAGCCCCCGACAGGGCGCCGCTGTGCGGGCGAACCAGGTCCGCGACTCGACAACGACGGTCGTCGTCCAAGAACTCGTGACGCGCGCCCCTGACCTACGGGCGCGCTCCTGGTTTCGCGCATTGAGAGGAGCCGCCTCACATCCGATACGATACGTCTCGTCTTGATTGAGTCTCGTGCAGGAGGGTCACCATGGAACACTTCGTCGACGCCGCACCCGGCATACGCCTCTGGGCGGAAGAGCGTGGTGGCGCCGACGCGTCTCCGCTGCTGCTGGTCATGGGTGCGCAGGCGTCCGGCCTGGGCTGGCCGGACGAACTGGTGGACCTGCTCACCTCCCGCCATCGCGTGATCCGCTACGACCACCGCGACACCGGGCGCTCCACCTGGGCCTTCGACCAGCGGCCCTATCCCCTCAGCGAACTCGCGGGAGACGCCCTCACCGTGCTGGACGCCCTCGACGTCCACCGCGCCCACATCGTCGGCATGTCAATGGGCGGCATGCTCACGCAACTCCTCATCGCCGACCATCCCGACCGGTTGCTCAGCGCGACCCTGATCGGCACGAGCGCGCTCAGCACCGCCCCGTACGTCCAGCAGGACGAGACCCGGACCCCGCCCGAGGAACTCCCGGGTATCGCGCCCCGCCTGCTGGAGATGTGGTCCCGCCCCGTGGCGGACCTCGGCCTGGACGCAGAGGTGGAACGGCGGGTCGAGCACTGGCGGGTACTGGGCGGCGACCAGCTCCCCTTCGACGCCGAGTACGCCCGCGACCTGGAGCGGAAGGTCATCGCGCACACCGGGCACTACACCACCGGCACCGCGCATGCCCGCGCCGACGCCTCCGACCTGGACCGCACCGAGCAGCTCGCCCGGACCACGGTGCCCACCCTCGTCATCTCCGCTCCCGCCGAACCGGTCTTCCCGCCGCCGCATCCCCACCACCTCGCCCAGGCGATCCAGGACGCACGCATCGTCGACATCCCCGGCATGGGACACGCACTCCCACGTGAGGTGCACGCGCCGCTCGCCGCCGCGATCCTGGACCACACCACCAAACGCTGACGCGCAGCAGGACCGGAGGACGGGGCAGGAACCACAGCTCCGTCAATCCAACCGAGACGACTTCTTACTCGGACCGTCCGAAGAGCGTCCCGGCGTCGCCTCTCCCCCGGTGTGCCGCCGTGTTCCCCACAGCCGTCAGGTCCCGGTCCGCCTCCTTGGTGCTGACGGCCTGGGCTCCACGGTGGAACATGCCGAGGCCGATCACCGAGAGGGGGTGGAGTTCGCAGTCGACCGCGTCGTACAGCGCGAGCATGAGCAGCAGCAACGGCTGGGCCGCGAGATCGGGGTGGGCTTGACCACGTCCACGGTCAACGGGCGCAGACCGCGCTGCTCCAGGTAGCCGAGGTTCCTCCTGTTCCAGATGGTGAGCCACCGGTGGATCTCCCGTTCCGTGAACGTCTCCAGACGCAGAACCTGGCTGTAACTGGGGATCTCCGCGCGGTCGGCGACCATCGTGCGGCTCGTCACCACGACGATCAGGGGGCGGTCGAGCTCGACCTCCCGGTCGCCCGGCCCCGTTGACCAGGCCCCGGATCTCTTCGATCGCCACGTACCGGTCTTCGCAACGAAGCCGGCGTCTGTCGTACTCTGCGACCGGTTCCTCGCCCGGTGACCCGGCACACGGGCCGACTCGACGGCCCGCTCCAGCTCGCCGTACCGCCCCCGCCACCACTCCACATCCAGCCGCGTACCCGCCGTATGGTCCCGCGAGCCGGCCCGCCGGAACATGGCCTGCCGGGGCGCGCCCGGCTTCGAACAGCCCCGGGCGACAGCGCCATGATCAGGCAGCCCGTCAACTGCCGTCGGAGGTCCCGGCGCCGCCGCACATGCGCCCGTGAACAGCGAAACATCCGATGCCCTGACCGCCGCGGTCGCCTCCCTGTCAACACTCGATGACGAGCGCCGTACGAAACCCTTTCGGAAACACACCGGTGACATAACAGCGCTCCGTCCTAATAATTTCATCATCCGGCTCCCGCCTCATTGGCTGCAATTCGCATCCATGACCACCCGCCGACCTCACACCCCGTCGCATGGCGTTTCGCGATTCGTGTCCCGCCCAGCGAACGCCGATCCACGGGCACCCGTCGACCGCGGCCCCGCGGCCGAACCAAAGCGAGGAATGAGCATGGACACCTTGGCGAAACACGTCACCA
Organism: Streptomyces sp. NPDC000878; assembly: GCF_053599695.1. Taxonomy (NCBI): domain Bacteria; kingdom Bacillati; phylum Actinomycetota; class Actinomycetes; order Kitasatosporales; family Streptomycetaceae; genus Streptomyces; species Streptomyces sp. NPDC000878. The sequence continues at coordinate 11,982 of NZ_JBSFMT010000040.1, forward strand.
GTCCGAGGGTGCCGGCCGGGCGAGGGCGTTCTGGCGGCAACCACCGCCCAGGCGTACGACTTTCGTTCTCCACGCACCGCGATCCGATGTGACCCATCACGCGCACCACGCCTCGCGCAGGACCGCCTTGGGCTGAATCACAGTCGGGTCCGCGCGACCGACAGCCGGCGCCACATGCCGGATCTCACCCAGGCATCTCCACACGGTGCAGGCGGAGAGCGGGCCGCAAGAATTCTCCATTCGGCCCCAGAACCGCCCTGCCCGGCTCCAATGGCCGCTGACCATACGCTCAGAGGAATCACCATGATCAAGGCTTTGGTACGGAAGGCGGTCGCGACAGCGGCAGCCTTCGGTCTCGGCGCGGCATTCGCCGTCGCCTCCGCGGGGAGTGCGTCGGCGTATCAGCCGAGCCAGACGAACTTGTACGTGTCGCAGGACAGCGCCGCGTGCAACAAGAAGCCCTGCGTTCTCTACCCGAAGTCGGCCCAGCTTCCGAGCGGCCGCATCGTGGCGTCGTTCGAGAACAGCAAGGGCGACCCCGTGGGACAGACGCTGCCCGTCTACAAGAGCGACGACGACGGCACCACATGGCAGAAGCTGACCGATCTCCAGGCCCCCGCCTACCTGTCCAGCGACTCCCAGTACGCGAAGTACACGAGCAACTGGACGAACCCGTACCTCTACGTGCTCCCGCAGGACGTCGGGTCTCTGAGTGCCGGCACACTGCTCCTGGCCAGCGTCGTCTCGGGCGACGACCCTTACTACAAGGAGCACAAGGCCGCCGACCCCAACTGGACACCGGACGGTGACGGCGACCGCAAGGACGTGGCGATCGCCTTGTACTCCAGCACCGACGACGGCGCGACCTGGAGCTTCAAGAACATCATCGCCGCCGGTGGATGGGCGGGCAGCCGCGTCTCGAACGCCAACACCTACGGGCAGTCCGACCCGGTCTGGGAGCCGTACCTGGTCGCCCGGAACGGCCAGCTCGTCGCCTACTACTCCGACGAGCACGACTACCTCGGCTTCGACGCCACCACCGGAGTACCGAACCGCGACCCGGACGACGACACGGCCACGGACTCGTACAACCAGATCCTCGTGCACAAGACCTGGAACGGCAGCAGCAGCACGTCCTGGAGCAGCCAGCCGATCGTCGATGTCCCTGGCACGACCGAGAACCTCAACGGAAAGACGCTGATCGGCAGAGGCCGCCCGGGCATGACCACTATCGCCGAGACCACCGACGGCAAGTGGCTGCTCACCTACGAGTACTGGGGCGGCGGCACGAACGTGAGATACCGGATCGCGGACGACCCGCTGAAGTTCTACCCGAACAGCGTGCCGGACCTGCCGGTCACCGACCTGCCGGTGCCCTCCGGGGGGCGCGCGATGTCGACGGGCGGCAGCCCGGTGCTCGTCACGCTGCCGGACGGACGGATCATCTACAACGCCAACGGCAGCAGCAGCATCTGGATGAACGAGTCCGGCAAGAGCGACGGCACCTGGAAGGAATACCAGACGCCGGTCACCAACGGTTACAGCCGCAATCTCCAGTACGTCGAGGGCACGGGACGAGTCGTCATCCTCCAGGCCGACTTCGGCACGGGATACGGCCCCATTCGCTACGGCGAGGTCGACCTCGGCCGGTCCGAGGGTTCCTACAGCACGCTCGTCAACCGCGCGACCGGTCAGGCCCTCAGCCCCGACGCCGGCAAGACCCAGGACGCCAACCTCACGGGAGACGCCCCCGACCTCGTCCTGCGGGACCGCAACGCGACGGACGACACCCAGCGCTGGCACCTGACGGACAAGGGCGACAACGTCAGCCTGCTCAACAAGGCCGGTGGCCGCTCGGCCGCCATCTGGACCGGCAGCGCGACAACCGGGCAGAAGCTCGCGCAGTGGGTCGACGACGGCGCCACCGACAAGCAGTGGACCCTCGTACCCTCGACCGACGGCTACTACAAGATCCGGTCCGTCCGTAACACGAGCCTGTTCATGACCGGCGCGAGCCAGAACGGCGCCGTCGACCTCCAGGCATCGATCAGCACGTCCGGCGGTGCCTCGGCGGACGACTCGCAGGAGTGGCAGCTCGTCCAGGACCCCCTGCCGACGGACTCGACCTTCACCCTGAAGGGCGCCAACTCCAACCGCTGCCTCGACGTGCCGAACGGCCAGACAGGTGTGCAGGTGCAGATCTACGACTGCTCCGGTAACGCGAACCAGACCATCACGCAGACCACGGCGGGCGAGCTCCGCGTCTCCGGCAAGTGCCTCGGCGCGGACGGCAACGGCACCACCGCGGGCACCAAGGTCATCCTCTGGACCTGCAACGGCTCGAACAGCCAGAAGTGGTGGTTCCGCCTCGACGGATCCGTCATCAACCGCTCCAACGGTCTGGCGATCGACGTGACCAGCTGGGGCACGGCCAACGGGTCGAAGGTCCAGCTGTGGACCGCCCTCGGCAACGCCACGCAGAAATGGAGCCGCGGCTAGCCGATCCAGCGGGGTGTGGCCGCGAGACGCGGCCGCACCCCGCTCTGCCATGCCCGGACGGGGTGGTGTACGCCGCCCGCTCGCGGCCGGCTCCCCGCCCAGGCTCCTCACGGTCCGGGGTGGCGGCGATGTCCATCCGGAACACGTCGAAGCCACGATCCACGGCGCATCCGCCCTTCTCCACCGCTCCGAGCACCGGTGACGACAACCAGCCGTCCAGCCAGACCCGTGGGGCCCGACGCGCTCAGGCCTGTCCGGGAGGCGTCCGGGCGGATCGCGTCGGCCGACTGGTGCCGCTTCAGCCAGCAGTCCGTGCACATGTCTGACTGAGGCGCGATTCGGACCAACACCGAGCGCGTCGTCGAGGTCGTGTTCCCGCCCGCCCTCGCCGGGCTCCTTGGCGGCACCGGCTGGATGGCCTCAGGTATGTCCCCGTAGTCCGCTGCGGGTCGCTGGGGACGAAAGAGGGCCAGGAGGCTCCCCGCTGCTGTCGCAGGGAGCCTCCTGGCCCGCGGTGTTCCCGAGGTCAGCCCGGCAGGACCGTGACGGGTGTGGTCATGGTGCGGGTGTGGTCGACGATGCGCTCGTCTCCCTGCAGGGTCACCTGGACGGGGAAGCCGGGGTCGCCCGCCGACCGGGCGACGGTGAGCGTGAGGTCACCGGGCTCGACGCGTCGGCGAAGGTCCGTCCCGCTGAAGGCGGCCATGTCCGTGTGGACCTGGAACTCGACGACACGGGTCGCACCGGCGTCCAGGTCGACGCGGGCGAACGCGATGAGCTGGCGGACGGGGCGGGTGACCGAGGCGACCGGGTCGGTGAGGTAGAGCTGGGGCACACAAGTGCCGGGGCGTTCACCGGTGTTGGAGACCCTGGCCCGTAGCGTGATCGTCGCGTCGACGGGCACGGCGGCCGCGTCGACGGACACCTCCTCGATCTCGAAGGTCGTGTACGACAGACCGTGCCCGAACGGGAACGCGGGCGTGGGGTCGATGTTGCTCACGCCGTCGCTCTTGAGAGCGAGCGGTGGCGCCAGGTACGTGCCCGGCTGGCCCGCCTCGTCGCCGGGGATCTGGACGGGCAGGCGCCCGGAGGGGTTGATCCGGCCGGAGAGGACGCCGGCGATCGCCGCCGCGCCTTCCTCGCCGGGGAAGAACGCCTGGACGGTGGCGCCCGCCGTCGAGGCGTGGCGCCCGATCGCGTACGGGCGGCCCGAGACCACGACGAGGACGGCTCGCCTCGCCGCGGCGAGGACGGCCTCCACCAGTTCGTCCTGGACTCCCGGGAGTGTGAGTACGCCGACGTCGCACCCCTCGCCGGAGGTTCCGTGTCCGAACATGCCGGAGCGGTCGCCGACGACGAGGACAGTCACGTCGGCCGCGGTGGCCGCGGCCACCGCTGCCGCGATGCCGCTGCGGTCGTCCCCGGTGACCTGGCAGCCGGTCTCGTGGTGCACCTCGACGCCGGGGAACTCGTGCCGCAACGCGTCGAGCACCGTGGGCGCCTCGATACCCAGGGGGATGTCGGGGTGGTGGAGCAGTACGTGGTTGGGGAACGAGTAGCAGCCGAACAGGCACTGGGAGTCGTCGGCCGCGGGGCCTATGACGGCGACGGAACGCGCACCGGCGAGCGGCAGCAGGTCCGAGGGGTTGTCGAGCAGGACGACGGACTCCTCGGCCAGCGCGCGGGCGACGGAGCGGTTGCGGGGCGAGTCGAAGTCCGCGGGGGCGGTGTACTGCCCGGGACTCCAGTCGGGGTCGAGCAGGCCGAGTTCGGCCTTCTGGGTCAGGACCCGCAGCACGGCGCGGTCGACAAGCTCTACGGGGACACCGTTGTCGAGGAGCGCATCCCCGTATGCGGTGGTGTGGGGCAGTTCGACGTCGATCCCGGCCCGGAGTGCGACACGTGCCGCGTCCGGGATGTCGGCCGCCACGTTGTGCAGGGAGGCGAGGAACGCGATCGCCCAGTAGTCGGACACGACCGTGCCCTCGAAGCCCCAGCTCTCGCGCAGCAGCCGGGTCAGGAGCTCCTCGCTGGCGCCGCAGGGCACGCCGTCGATGTCGTTGTAGGCGTTCATGACCGAGCCGACACGGCCCTTGACCACGGCCTTCTCGAACGGGACGAGGATCAGGTCGGCGAGTTCGCGGGGGCCGACGGCGGCGGGGGCGTGGTTGCGGGCGGCCCGGGAGGCGGAGTAGCCGGCGAAGTGCTTCAGCGTGGCGACGACTCCGGCCGACTGCAGCCCCTGCACATAGGCCAGGCCGAGTTCCGACACGAGGTAGGGGTCCTCGCCGAGGGTCTCCTCGACCCGGCCCCAGCGGTAGTCGCGTACGACGTCCACGACGGGGGACAGTCCCTGGTGGATCCCTACGGCCGCCATGTCCGAGCCGATGGCCGCCGCCATGCGGTGGACGAGGCCCGGGTCGAAAGTGGCCGCCCAGGCGAGCGGCGTGGGGTAGACCGTGGCCTGCCAGGCGGTGAATCCGGTCAGGCACTCCTCGTGGGCGATGGCCGGAATGCCGAACCGGTTCGCCGCCGTCACCCGCTCCTGGAACTCCGCCAGGTGCTTGCGGCCCTCTTCGGGGTCCACCGGCGCCGTTCCGAACACCCGGGTCAGATGCCCGAGACCGTCGACGATCGCCTCTTCGAAGCTCTCGGCGCCGCGGAAGGTGTCCTGCATCGGGGCCACGTCCCCGGAATCGTCGTGTCCGGGCCAGGTACTGCCGAGCTGCGCGATCTTCTCGGTCTCGGTCATGGCGTCGAGAAGGGCCCGCGCGCGAACGGACGCCGGCAGGGCAGGATCGTTCCACAGCCCGGTCGTCGGGCGCTCGTCGCTGATCGTCAAGGTCTCATCCGTTTCTGTGGGGGCGCGCGAGAGCCGCGCAGGGGGGCCTAAAGGGGTCGAGGAAGCACCGCCGGCCGGTACAGAAGGAGCCCGGACGCCGGTCCGGCGGTCATGGGGAGGCGGACGCGCCGGACAGCGTCATGGGGAGGTGTCGATCGGCGCCTGTCGGCGCCCGGGCCCCGGTTCAGGTGGCGTCCCGCCCGGCGGACCCGGCGGGACGCGGTCCCGTCACTTGCCGCCGGCTCCCATCAGGCCCGCGACGAGAGCCCGGCGGGCGAAGAGGTAGACGACGAGGATGGGGACCGCGGACAGCAGCACCGCGGCCAGCAGGGCCGGCACGTTCGCCCCGTACTCGGAGACGAAGTTGTACAGCCCCAGCGTCACCAGCTTCTTGTCGCTCGACTGGGTCATGATCAGTGGGAACAGGAAGCCGTTCCACGCCTGCAGGGCCGTGAAGACGCACGTGGTCGCGATGGCCGACCTCGACATCGGGACGACCAGCGTCAGCAGGGTCCGTGCCGGGCTCGCGCCGTCCAGTGCCATGGCCTCGTACAGCTCGTTGGAGATGTCCCGCATGCCGCCGCTGAGGACCAGCACGCTCACCGGCAGCGCGAACGCGGCGGTGGGCAGGATGATGCCCCACAGGGTGTCGTAGAAGCCGAGATTGTTGATGATCAGGAAGAGCGGGATGATCACCGCCTGCGAGGGGATCGCCAGGCCCAGCAGGAACAGGCGGAACGTACCCCTGGTCATCCAGCCCCGTCCACGCACCACGGCGTAGCTGATCGGGATCGCGAGCGCCAGGACGATGGCGACCGTGCCCACCGCGACGACGACGGTGTTCCAGATGTACTGCAGGAAGCCGCTGTCCAGAACCGTGCGGAAGTTCTCCAGGGTCACGGTGTCGGGGATCGAGACGGGGCCCTTGTCGGTGTACGTCGTCTGCGGCTGCACCGCAGTGTTCACCAGCGCGTACAGCGGGACGCCGATGATCACCAGCCAGACGAAGGCGGCGGCGCCGGCGAGGTAGTTCGGGCGCGTCCTCACAGCCCCTCCATCGTGCTCGTCATCTTGTCGTACCCACTGAGCTTCGTGAGGAGGACCGAGGCGGCGGTGGCGAGCAGCAGCAGGAAGCTGGCGATGGCGCTCGCGTAGCCGTAGTCGTAGGTCCGGAAGGCCGTCTGGTACATGGAGAACGGCAGGATCGCCGTGTCGGTGCCGGGGCCGCCGTTGGTCAGCAGCAGGACGATGTCGAAGGCCGTGAGGCCGCCGACGACCATGAAGATGGTCGAAGTGATCATCGTGTTGCGCAGCTGCGGCAGTGTGATGTGGACGAACTGCCGGACCCGTCCCGCGCCGTCGATCGCGGCGGCCTGGTAGAGCGTGTGCGGGACGGCCCGGGCGGCGCCCTGGTAGAGCAGGCTGTGGAAGGGGACGAACTGCCAGGTGGTCACGAGGACCAGGCAGGCGATCGCGCCCTGCTGGGTGCCCATCGGATTGGTTCCGAAGAGCCATTCGAACTTGGCCGGCAGACCGAAGTTCGGGTCCAGCAGTTGGCGCCACATGATGGCCGTGGCCGCCGTGGACAGCAGCAGCGGCAGGAAGAACACCGCCGACAGGATCGCCCGGTTGCGCTGGTGACCGGCCGCCCAGACGCCCAGCAGGATGCTGACCGGCGCCTGTACCACGATGTTCCCGATCAGCAGGACCCCCGTGACCAGGGTGGACTGCCAGACCTGGCTGTCGCCGAAGAACCGCGACCAGTTCTCCGCACCGGTGAACTGCGGTGCGTTCAGGCCGTCCCACTGCGTGAAGGAGAGGTAGAGCACGCCCACCATCGGCGCGACGGCGAAGACGAGGAAGAACAGCAGCCCGGGAACCGCCCAGGCCACGCCGGGCCGCTCCAGGGTGGGCGGAGCGGCCCGGTCACGAACCCGTTGCTGGTGCACGGGCCGCGAAGTCGTTGCGGAGACCACGTGGACGCGCCTTCCTACTTCTTGATCGCCAGAACCGCGCTGACGAACTGCTCGGGCGAGCTCTGGCCATTGAACAGCTTCTGGATCTCGGTCAGCAGCGGCGTGCCGAGAGTGAGGCCGAGCGCCTGGTCCCAGGACTGGGTGAAGGCGGGGGCCTTCTGCACCAGGTCGTACTGGAACTTGGCGTACGCCGGGTCGGCCGCCTTGGTGAGATATTGCGCGGCGTTGGAGGTGACCGGCACCTCACCCTTCTCGACCAGTCCCTGCACGTAGCTGTCGCTGTAGGTGGTCTTCAGGAAGTCCGTCGCGGTCTGCTTGGCGGCGGAGGTGGTCACCGAGAGGTAGTTCGTGGGGTTGCCGACCACGTTGGCGGCGTCGCCCTTGCCCCCCTCCACGGAGGGGAAGGCCACGTATCCCAGGCCGTTCTTGGCGAAGTCGGGGTCCTCGCTCTGCTGGGTCGCGTACTCCCATGAGCCCATCAGCACCATCGCCGCCTTGCCCTTGTTCAGCAGGGTGGTGGTACCGCCGGGGCCGTAGGCGACCGATCCGAACTTGTTGCCGAAGGCGCCGCTGTCCACCAGCTCCTTGATCATCTCCGCGGTCTTGAGGATGGCGGGGTCCTTCCACTGCGTCCAGTCGCCGCCCTGGATCTTGTCGAACAGCTCCGGCCCCGCGAGGCGGTCGACGAGGTACTCGACCCACATCAGTTCGGTCCACGAGGAGCTGGCGTTGCCGGCGAGCGCGAAGGGCGTGATCCCCTTGCCCTTGAAGACCTTGACCAGGTTCTGCAGCTCGGCGTAGGTCTTCGGCGGCTCGACCCCGGCGTCGGCGAAGACCTTCTTGTTGTAGAAGAGGAACACCGGCTGGGTGCCGCGGCAGGGGATGCCGACCAGCTTGCCGTCGACCTTGCCCGCGGCCAGGGCGGAGGGCAGGAAGTGCGACTCCAGGGCCGTGTCCAGGGTGACCAGCTTCCCGGCCTTGACGTAGTCGTTCAGGCTGCCGCCGCCCCAGTTGAAGAACAGCCCGGGCATCTTCGCCGAGCCCATCGCGGTCCGCAGCTTGTCCTTGTACCCGTCGGTGGCGATCACGGTCATGCTGACCTTGCCCTTGCCGGCGGAGCTGAAGGTGTCCACCGCCGCCTTCTGGACGGAGTTGGTCGGGTCCTGCAGCGTCCAGAAGTCCACGTTGCCCGTGGGCGAGGACGTGGAGCTGCCGGACGAACCACAGCCGGCCACGGTGACGCTCAGCGTGGTCGCCGCCGTAGCGGTGAGGAACCATCTCCGGGACACACTGTTCATCGTTGAACACCTTTCGAGTCGGCAGGATCCCTTCGCGGGTGCGCTGCACCCAGCAGGCCGTCCCGGGCCTGCCCGCACTGAGGGATCTGAGGCGATGGCCATGACCGTCAGGTGCTGTTGCGCAAGTGTTGCGGTTCCGTTGCTCCTGCGGTTGAGCTGGCGTCGGTCACGTTAAGCGGCGCAATTCGGCCGCGGCAATATCGGAGCGAAATCACTTCCGAAAGACTTTCGTAGTCCGAGGGCTTGCGGAACCGGCTCAGGTTCGTCCCTATTTCCCGGTTTCGTGCGGCGCCGTGGACATGCGCACGACCAGTTCCGTCGCGAGCTCCCTGCGCGTCGTGGCGGGAGGCCGGCCCTCGGCAAGGTTCAGCAGGACCCGCGTGGCCTCCTGGCCCAGCTCCCTGAACGGCTGTCGTACGGCGCTCAGCGGCGGCGAGGCCATGGCGGCCACGAGGGTGTCGTCGAACGACATCACCGACAGCTTGCGCGGCACGGAGATGGCCAGCTGGCGGGCGGCCTCCAGGGCGCCGAGCGCCTGGACGTCGCTCGCGGCGAAGAGTGCGGTCGGCCTCTCGTCCCGCGCCAGCACACTGCGCGCGGCACGCAGGGCCTCGCCGTAGTCGAAGTCCGTCGACCGCACGAGCGTGGGGTCGTAGGCGATCCCGGCCTCCGCCAGGGCGGCCCGGTAGCCGTGCAGGCGCGCGGACCCGGCCAGCGAGTGGGACCGTCCGGCCAGCATGCCGATCCGGCGGTGTCCGAGGTCGATCAGGTGCTGGACGGCGGTCGTCGCGCCGTGCCAGTTGGTCACCCCGATGCTCGGGATGTCCCCGGCCGGCGCGTTCAGGGGATCGACCAGCACCACGGGCAGCCGCTGGTCCAGGATCCGGCGTTCCTCCCGCTCGGCGAGAGTGGAGATGACGATGACGACCCCGAGAGCGTCCAGTCTCGGGCACTCCTCCAGCCACTGGGCGATCGAGCGCCGGCCCGTCGTCCCGACGGTCGTGTGGAGACCGATCCCGGCCGCCGACTCCACGATGCCGCGGACCACTTCCAGGGTGTACGGGCCGGCCAGGTCCCGGAACACCGCCAGGATCTGCCGTGGCCGCCGGGCCTCGGTCTCCCAGGTGCGGACATAGCCGCGTTCGGTCAGCAGCGCCTCGATGCGGGCCCGTGTCGCCTCCGACACGTCGCGTCGCCTGTGAACGACCTTCGACACAGTGGCGGGCGAGACACCGACCTCGTCGGCTATCGAGGCGAGAAGCCCGTACTGGGCGTTCCGGCGCGACCTGGCTGGGCCCGTCACAGCGGCGTGGACCTCCCCTTCGGTCTCCGTCGACCTGCGCTGAGTATGTGCTGAGTGAACGTACACGCCGGTTCGATCACGGCAGGCCGGGTCAGAGCGTCGAACCCCCCGGACACCTGCGGAAACGCGAGAACTCAGGGGTCACGAAAGTCTTTCGCGCTCCGAGCGGCCACCTCTTGTACGCTCCCCGCAGCCTGTTCGAGCCGCTCAGGCACGTTACTTCCGGGAGGCCGGGAATGCCGGTGCACAGCATCCACGACACACAACCCGCCGACCGCTGGGAGGACGCCTTCCTCTCCGGCAACGGCGAGTACGGAATCATGGTGTTCGGGCATCCCCACCGGGAGCGGATCGTTCACAACCACCACCGTTACGTGCTCCCCAACGAGTCCCTCGGGATGTGGCCGCCGGCCGTCGCCGACCGTCTTGAACAGGTTCGCGACCTGGCCCTCGCCGGGGAACGGGAGCGGGCACAGCGTGAGTTCTCCGACGGCAGGGGGATGGCCTGGACCCAGGCCTTCCACCCGGGGCACATGCTTCATGTGGACACGACGGCCGGGGACGGCCCTGTCGAGCACTACCGCCGGGTCACCGACTTCGCCACCGGCGAGGTGCGGGTCACCTGGTCCGACGGGGAACGGGAGTGGGTACGGCGTGCGTTCGTGTCGCGCACCGACGCCGTCGCGGTCGTCGAGATCACCGGTCCGCGGCTCGACCTGGCCATACGGCTGTCCGGAGAGCTGTCGGGCCGCCCCGCCGAGGTCACTTTCACGACGTCCGCCGAGGTCACCGGGGACGGCGAGGCGTCACTCGCCGTCGTGGGCGAGTATCCGCCCGGTCCCGGCGCGGCGGGATTCACCGGTGTGACCCGGGCCGTCGTCACGGGCGGCCGGGTCGCGGCGGAAGGGGACACGGTCCGTGTCGAAGGAGCGACGCGTGTCGTTCTGCTGACCCGGATGGACCGGTCGGCGCCTCTCCCCCGCATCGACGCGCTCCGCGCGGTCCTGGCCGAACTGCCCCCCGAATACGACGAGTTGCTCTCCCGGCATGCGCCCGTCCACGGCGAACTCTACGGCCGCGCCGAACTCGACCTGGGTGTGCCCGACAGCGACCGCGGCCTCCCCGTGGGCGAGCTGACCGCCCGTGCCGACACCAAGACGCTGGACGGCGCGCTGACCGAGGCGCTGTTCCACTCCGGCCGCTACCTGCTGCTCAGTTCCAGCGGGGTGCTTCCGCCCCGGCTGACCGGGCTGTGGCTGGGGGAATGGGGCGCCGCCTGGTCCGGCGACTACACCACCGACGCCAACATCAACCTCCAGATGGCCGGGGCGGTCCTCACCGGCATGCCCGAACTCATCGCGCCGTACGCCGCACTGATCGGCGGGCAGATCGACGACTGGCGCACCAACGCCCGCACGATCTACGGCACCCGCGGCATCCTCGCCCCGAGCCGGACCGACGGCGAACACGGGCTGCTCTTCCACCTCGACGACGACTGGCCCTGGACGATGTGGCTGGCGGGCGCGGACTGGCTGTTGTACCCGCTGTACGAGTACTGGCAGGCGACCGGCGACGACGACTTCCTCGCCCGTACCCTCGCCCCCTGGCTCGTCGAGGCCGCCGTCTTCTTCGAGGACTTCCTCGTCCGCGAGGACAGCGACGGACACGTCGTCCTGGTCCCCTCCTACTCCCCCGAGGTCGGCCCTCGCAACGGGCGGGGCATGTCCGGGGTGAACGCCACCATGGACCTGGCCGCGGCCCGCCACGCCCTCACCACCGCCGCCGACGTCTGTACCCGTCTCGACATCGAGCAGGCCGCGGTCGGCCGCTGGCGCGCGCTGGCGGAGCGGCTGCCGCCCTACCGTGTGGACGACCAGGGGGCGCTCGCCGAGTGGGCGTGGCCGGGACTGGAGACCGCCGACGACCACCGGCACATCAGCCATCTCCACCCGGTGTGGCCGCTGCACGACATCACCCCGGACGACACCCCCGACCTGGCCGCCGCCGCCCGCGAAGCCCTGCTGCGGCGAGGTGACGAGAACATGTCCGCGCACGGCAGCCTGCACCGCGCCCTGGTCGCCGCACGCCTGAAGGACAGCGAGACGGCGAAGGAGAACGTCCTCAAGATCGTGGGCCGCAACATGGTCTTCCGTTCGCTGATGACCTCGCACAACCCCGATCTGGAGATCTACAACGCGGACGCCGCCCACTGTCTGCCGGCCGTGGTCGTGGAGATGCTTCTCGACTCCCGGCCCGGGATCGTGGAACTCCTGCCCGCCCGGCCCCCGGAGTGGCGGTCCGGCAGCCTGCGCGGCATCGCCACGCGTGCCGGGGTGGGGGTCGACGAGCTGACCTGGGACGTGACCGAGGGCTTCGCCCGCGTGGTCCTCACGTCTGCGCTGGAACGGGACGTCACCCTCGTGTGCCGTGCCGGCGCGGAGCGACGACAGACCGTGCACCTGCGGCCGCACACCTCCACCACGGTGACCGTCCGGCTTGTCTGATGCCTCGACGCGAACACCTGGTGCCGACGGCGCCGCCGACACCAGGTGTTCGCGTCGAGGGCGCTCACTCCGTCCCGACCGGGCGGCGCGCCGCCGTCGAGGTGCGCAGCACGAGTTCCGTCGCCAACTCCATCCGGGACGACGCGGGCGGGCGGCCTTCCGCGAGCTGCACGAGCACCCGGGTGGCCTCGGCGCCCAGTTCCTGGAACGGCTGGCGTACCGCGCTCAGCGGCGGGCAGGCCATGGCCGCGACGAGGGTGTCGTCGAAGGACATGACCGCCAGGTTCTCGGGGACGCTGAGCCCGTGCTGACGGGCGGCCTCCAGGACGCCGAGCGCCTGCGCGTCACTTGCCGCGAAGACGGCGGTGGGTGGATCTGCGGAGCGCAGGATCTGCAGGCTGGCGAGCAGCCCTTCCTCGAAGTCGAAGTCGGTCGAGCGCACGATCGCCGGATCGTACGCGATCCCCGCCTCCTCCAGCGCGGCTCGGTACCCGTGCAGCCGCGCGGCCCCGGCCAGCGAGTGCGAGCGGCCCGCGACCATGCCGATCCTGGTGTGCCCGAGCTCCAGCAGGTGCTGCACCGCTTCCCTGGCCCCGCTCCAGTTCGTCACCCCGATGCTCGGGATGTCGTGGCTCGGCGCGCTGAGCGGGTCGATCAGCACCACCGGCAGCCGCTGCTCGACGATCCGGCGCTGGTCTTCCTCGGCCAGCATGGAGATGACGATGATCAGGCCCGCCGCGTCGAGTGCCACGCACTCCTCGAGCCACTGGGAGATCGAACGATGACCGGTCGTCCCGGTCACGACGTCCACGCCCATCTCGTCCGCCGCGTCCACGATCCCGCGGACCACTTCCAGCGTGTACGGCCCCGACAGGTCCCGGAACACCGCGATGATCTGCCGCGGCGCCACGGGATCACGCTCCCCCGCGCGGACGTACCCGTGCCGCGCCAGCAGTTCCTCGACCCGTGATCGCGTCGCCGCACCGACGTCGGGGCGCCGGTGCACCACCTTCGACACGGTGCTCAGCGACACTCCCGCCTCACAGGCGATGCTGGTCAGCAATCCGTACTGCGCGTCCTCGCGCGTCCTGCCCCGACCTGTCACTCGTGCGCCTCGCCTTTGAGCTGCCACTCGAAACTCCGCCGCCAGCCAACAGGACGAAACACCCGGTGACAAGGCTGCTGCGTCGACTGCGACCATCGCCGCACCGGTCTCGCTCACCGTGAATCGTCGACAACGCACACGACGGCGTCGGCCGCTCCGTGTTCGCCACACCCGCTTCGGGTGTACGGCAGAGCCTGCGACAGGGCCGAAGGGGCTCACACGTCATCTCGCCACCGTGGTGGGCCGAACCCGCTCCGAGTCGGTCGACGTGCCACGACGCGTGACCCGGCCCTCGCCCCCTGCTCCCCGCCTCCTCCTTCTGACCGGTACCGGCTCGGGTACAGGCGCAGCCGGGAACCGGTGTTCCACGAGGACAGTTCGTGGAACACCGGTCCGTTCACCCGCGCACCCGTCACCTACTGGGTGTCCACACACGGACCGTACGAAGGATGTATGCCTGGAGGTGGATGCGCGGGGCCGGGCGTCAGCCCTCGCCGCGGATCAGCTCGGCGGCGCGTTCGCCGATCATGACGCTCGGGGCGATGGTGTGTCCGCTGATCAGCGTGGGGATCACCGAGGCGTCCGCCACCCGCAGCCCGGTGACACCGCAGACCTTGAGCTGCGGGTCTACCACGGTCCGCTCATCGGAGGGGTCGCCCATCCGGGCCGTCCCGACCAGGTGGAAGGTGGTGTACATGGTCTTGAGGATGGCCTCCTGGAACTCCGCGTCGGAGGCACCGACAGCGGGGTAGACCGTCTCGGTGTACGGGGCGAGGGACGGCGACCGGGTGACCTTCTGTGCGTGGCGCATCGCCTCGATGAGGTCCCGCAGGTCGTCGGGGTGGCTGAGGTACTGGGGGTCGATCACGGGCTTGTCGTGAGGGCTGGCGGAGGCCAGCCGCAGGGTGCCGCGGCTCTTGGGGTGCAGCAACACCGCCCAGACCTTGTAACCGCTGCGCTGGTCACCGCCGGTGGCTCCGGCGACCGGGTTGTCGTCGCTGATGTCGGGGTTGTAGTCGAAGAGCAGTTCGTAGTCCGGGACGGGGGAGCCGGAGGTGCGGGCGACGAAGCCGACGCCGTTCTGGGAGAAGAAGGCGGCGGGGCCGCTGCGGTCCAGGCGCCACTGCGCGAAGGACTCCTCGGAGAGGGGATTGCCCTGGTAGGAGCCACCGACGCCGGCGGGCGCGACCGCGACCACCGGGGCTACGGGGTGGTCGTGCAGGTTCTCGCCGACGCCGGGAAGGTCCGCGACGACGCCGATGCCGTGCTCGCGCAGGTGCGCGGCCGGGCCGACGCCGGAGAGCATCAGCAGTTGCGGGGTGTTGATGACACCGGCGCACAGGACGACCTCACGCTCGACGTCGAGGGTGTGCTCACTGCCGCCCTGCTCGTAGACGAGGCCGGTGGCCCGGGTTCCGTCGAAGACGATCCTGGTGACCAGTGCCTCGGTGACGATGCGGAGGTTGGGGCGGGCACGGACCTCCTCGGTGAGGTAGGCGTCGGCGGGGGTGCGGCGGGTGCGGGCCTTGAAGATCGTCTGGTAGCGGTCGGCGACATAAGGGCTGGCACCGGCGACGTCGCCCCGCGGCCCGTAGCCGGCTTCGGTGAAGCCTTCGAGCAGGACGTCGGGGAGGCTGGTGGGCGAGGTTACGTCGGTGAGCGTCATCGGGCCGCCGGAGCCGCGCCACTGCGAGGGGCCACGGTCGGTGTCCTCGATACGCTGGTAGGTGCTCAGGGCCTGCGCTCCGTCCCAGCCCTCGGCTCCCTCCTCGGCCCACACGTCGTAGTCGCCCAGGGTGCCGCGCAGCCACGCGCCGATGTTCAGCGCACACGAGCCGCCGACGACCTTGCCCCGCGGGTGGGTGATGGAGCGGCCGCCGATCCCCGGCTGCTTGGTGGTCTCGTACTGCCAGTCGGCCTCGCTGCCGTGCAGCGCGAAGAAGGCACCCTGGGTGTAACTGGCCTCGTTGGTGTTCTCCTTGCCGGCCTCCAGGAGGACGACCTCGACGCCGGGGTCCTCTGTCAGTCGGGCGGCGATGACGGGGCCGGCCGTTCCGGCGCCGACGATGACGTAATGGGGACGGGACATGTGAAGCAACTCCTTGCCTGTGGCGCGTGGTTGGGGAACCCACCACACCCACGCGCACATCTGTTCGATGTCGGGGAATATCGTCCGTAATGTTCTTCTGGTGGAGACGGCTCGCAGCGATCGTCCGCAGCTGACCCGGCGAGGGATCGACATCACCGGAGACCGACGTCACCGGAGGAAACCGCCGACCCCGCGTCGCGACCCGAACCGGCCCGTGTCCACCGACGGACCGGCCAGGTGGCGGTTCCCCGGCCGGTGCGCGCTCACCGGTTCAGCCGAGGCCGATCTGCGAGTAGAAACTCTGGTTGTCCCAGAACAGGAACTCCTCGTCCATGGTGCCCCGCCGGTTCCAGATGCCGACCGTGGCCATGTTGATGGCGTACTTCTTGCCGGTCGGCTGGATGAAGCCGCCGTTCCCGTCCGGCATGGGGCGGGTGAAGGTGCCCTCCATCACACCGGTGACGCAGGTCAGTTCGTTCTTCGCCACCCGCAGCGGATGCGACAGGATCCGCGTGTCGGGCCCCCACACGAACAGGGCGGCGAGGTCGGCGATGTGCTTGTCGATGCCGTCGGTGTAGTGCCCGTCGGGCCAGTGCGCGCGGATGTTCTGCGCGTGGCTCTCCCCCAGTCGCGCCCAGTCGGCGTGGGTGAACACCTCGAAGTCCAGTTCGTCGAAGGTCTCCAGGTGCTTGCGCTCGGCACGGGTGAGGTTGTGCGGGAAGGGCGGGTTCGGCACCGGCGTGGTGGCCGGGTCCGGGAGCAGGCCCGGGTACCGCGTGCCGGCCTGTGCCAGGCTCTCGCCGCTGGTGACAGCGGTGATGGCGAGCGCGCCGAACGCGGCGGCGGCTCCACCCTTGAGCATGGAACGACGCTCCATGGTGAGTTCTCGATTCTCGTGATGAACGCTCGCGACGAGCGCTGATGGTGAACCTTCGGACGAAGGCCCCGGGCCGTGACGGCCCGGTCGGAATGTGGCTTTGTGCGGGAAGCCCGGCGCTCCGCTAGCCCGCGGTCGGGGAGAACTCCCCCGTGGCCCAGGCGTGGCTGGCGCTCACGATGGCGGTGACGACGTCGAGTTCACGCTCGTCACGAGGCCCGTAGACCAGCACCATGCCCGGAGTGAGCCTGATCCCGGCGAGGGGATGGGCGACGGCCCAGCCGTGCCGGACGGCGTCGGCCGCCAGGCCGACCGGCAGTGCGACGTGCAGCGAACCGTCGTGTCCGGGGTGAAGATGGGCGAACTCCCGGACCTGCGGCACGAGGAAGGCTTCTTCGGACCCGCCGGTGCGCGCTCCCGTGAACATGAAGCCTCGCGCTCCGGGAACGGAGATCGCCGACTGCCCGGTACCGACATCGGCCAGCGCGCTCAGCCGGGCGAACAACTTCTCCTGCAGTTCCTGCGGCGAGTTGTCCGAGATCTGCTGCTGGGGAATCGTCACGCTGATGCGTGGCCGAGGCCCGGCCCGGTCGGGAAGCCCGTCGGGGAGAATCGGCCAGCGAGCCGGCTCCCGGTCGGGGAATCCGTGGCGGGCCAGGCAGTCGGCCCGCTTCGCGAGCCAGCCGGCGAGGACCGCGAGCGCGCCGGTGGCGATGCCGTGCCCCACCGGGTCCTGCCGGGCGATCGTCGACGCCCCGGACTCCTCGGTCAGGTAGCGCCAGGTACGGTCGAGCAGTTCACGCGGAATGACATGGTCATGCTCACCCTGGGCCACGAAGACCGGCACCCCGGCGAGCCGCGCCGGCGTGGTGGGCACGCCCGCGTCGAAGGGCAATGTGCCGTAGAGGATCGCGGCCCCGGCGAACCGCTCCGGGTTGTCCAGCACCAGCCCGCCCGCGAACGCCGCGCCACCGCTGAAGCCGACCAGCACAACCGGACGACCGGGCGGGGCGATCTCGTCGAGCCAGGCGTTGAACCAGTCCATGGTGGCGCGCAGGGACTCCGCGACCGGGCGGCCTATACCGCGGTTTGCGAACCAGGCGAACCCGGGCCCCTCCGCGAGGGGTGCGCGTACGGCGGCGTACGACAACCCGGACGGCAACACGTCAGCGAGCGCCATGATCTCGCTCTCGCGCGAACCGCGGCCGTGCAGCAGCACGACCAGCGGAGCCACCGCGTCGCCCCGGCTCACCACGATCGGGGGCCCGAACGGGGACCTCGACCTGTCAGCGTCAGTCGTCATGACCGGTTCTCCTCAGCCGGTCGGGCCGAGCAGCGTCCACCAGGACTGCCAGCACCGGCTTTGACTCGCGGCGGGTACGGTCCGGCGACCGCTGCCTCACTGAGGGCGGAGCCCGCCTTGTCCACTCCGGAGATCGCGGCATGCACGACAGACCCCATTCATTGACTAGTCAGATATTGACACGGTAACCATCAATGCTCGACTGCACAATATCTGACTAAGCAAATTTCTCGGGGGTAGGATCGTCGACATGTCTTCCGCGACTCCCATCGACGATCCGCTGATCACCACCTTCGGTCGCCTGGTCGAGGCCTACAGCCGACTGGAGCAATGGCTCGGATCCGCCATGGAGTCCGAGGCCGGGCTGCCGCATGTCTGGTTCGAGGTACTCATCCGACTGGCCCGGTCAGAGGGGGAACAGTTGACGATGAGCACTCTGGCCGACCAGATTGCGCTCACCACCAGCGGCGTGACCCGCCTGGTGGACCGCATGCAGGCGGCGGGGTACGTCGAGCGGCGCCCGTGTCCCACCGACCGCCGTGTCTCCTACGCGGGCATCACCGCCGCCGGGTACGAGGCACTCGACCGAGCGGCCGTCGTGCACGCCCGCAACCTGCGGAAGGCCTTCGACGGCTTCACCCCACAGGACCTGGCCTCACTGGACGCCGTGCTCGACCGGGTACGCGAGGCCGGGTCCCGATTGCCCCGACTGCCATGACGCCCAGGCGTGGCGCTGTTTCCGCCCACCGCCGGGCAAGTGGTTTGCGAGAGTCGGAAGACGACGACCGGCTTGACCGTGGCCCCGGACGCGGATTCCGCGAACGCCGTGTCGATGTCGTCGAACTTGCAGTGCCGGATGAGCTTGTCGAGGGGAAGCGCCCCTGCCCGTACAGCTCGACCAGTCGCGGGATGAACAGGTGGGGCACGTAGCTGCCCTGGACGATGGTCTTGAACGTCCACCCCTTCACCAGGGACTGCCCGGTCTCGAACGGTGTCTCGGTGCCGGGCGCAGCGGCTCCGACCAGGGCCGGCGTGCCCCGGATGGACAAGTGCGCCGACCAGCGGGGCCAGTACGCCGGGGATGCCGGTGGTGTCGAGGATGTTGTTGACACCGCTGCCGCAGGTGATCCGCATCAGCTCCTCGGGGACGTCGGTGCTGCGCCCGTTGACCGTATGGGTGACGCCGAGTTCTTTCGCCAGTTCCAGGCGGGAGTCGTGTACGTCCACCGCGACGGTCGTGGTGCAGCCGGCGACCCGGGCCGCCATGATCGCGGCCAGGCCCACCGTGCCGGCACCGGAGACCGCGCAGGACGATCCGGCCGGCGGACGGAGCTGGATGGAGCACGTCGCCGAGCACGGATCGGCACTGGCGCACAAGGCGAAGCCCGTGCTCACGGCGACGCTCCAGCAGGTCTTCGGCATGGCCGAGGGGCTGCTCGACTACACCCGGATCGACGACCCGGACGACATCGTGTGTACGACT
Organism: Streptomyces sp. NPDC000878; assembly: GCF_053599695.1. Lineage (NCBI taxonomy): Bacteria > Bacillati > Actinomycetota > Actinomycetes > Kitasatosporales > Streptomycetaceae > Streptomyces > Streptomyces sp. NPDC000878. Next base: position 31,261 of record NZ_JBSFMT010000040.1, read on the forward strand.
CAGGGGCGGCCCATGTGTCCGGACGCCGAGGTGCGGATCGTCGACGAGCCCGGCCACGACCTCCCCGACGGACAGCTCGGTCTGCTGCTGACCCGCGGCCCCTACACACCGGCTGGCCACTACCGGGCCGCCGAGCAGAACGCGCGAGCCTTCACCGCCGACGACTGCTCGTCGGTCACCTGCTCGTCGGTGAAGGCGTGCACGGTGTGGGCGTCACGGAACAGGAGATCCAGAGCGGTGGAGTCAAGTACGCAGGGTCCCTCGCACGCAAAGGTATCGTTGACGCAAAGATGATTGTCATGGCAACTATCTGGCTGAGTAGCATTCCCGTGTGGCAGAAGAACCTTTCCTGGACGCCGATCGGGAGCACGCCTGGCGCGCGACTCTCAAGGGGCACGCACTGCTGGTGGCACGCCTGGACGCGGACCTGCGGGAGCATGCGGAGATGTCGTTGATCGACTACGACGTCCTCGTCCAGTTGTCCGAGGCACCGGATCGGCGGCTGCCGATGGCGGAGCTGGCCCGGGCCGTGGTCTACAGCCGAAGCGGTCTGACCCGCCTGGTCGATTCACTGGAGCGCCGCGGACTGGTCGCACGGGAGCGCAGCAGCAGCGACCGCCGGTCCTGGTACACGGTTCTCACCGGCCGGGGGCTCGAGGCACTGGAGGACGCCTGGCCGGTGCACGCAGCCGGCGTGAGAGATCACTTCGCCGCGCACACGAGCCCCGAACAGGCCCGGGTACTCGCCACCGTGTTCGGCTCGGTCATCGCGAAGCTCGCCCCCGGCAGCACGGAGCTGCGCCACTACCACCCCGACGGACGAGACACGCCCTGAGCCCCGGCGCCGAGGCGGCGGTCCGGCAACCTGCCCGCGGCCCGTATTCGCCTCGTACCGGAAACAGCCGCACGAGTCGTCCACGCACATCGAGTGCGTGCGGCGGCGTGCACGGCGCCGCACGTTGCCCGAACGACGCGCTCAGCTCGCGGCGACCAGGGCCTCCTTCGCCTGGGCGAGGCCTACGACCCGCCCATTGAGCCCGCCGAACTGGTGCAGGTCGCCGCCGACCTCGATCCGCCCGGAGACCACGACACCGCCCGCTTTCAGCGGCGTGAAGCCAGTCGCCGAGATGAGGGACTCGATCGTCGACTCGGCGGCCACGTCGTCGGTGGCACAGAACAGCACCGCGCGCTCGGGCTCCCGATTGGCGTCGGCACTCAGCGACTCCGCGCCCAGCGTGCCGAAAGCCTTGCCGAAGTACGCGCCCTGCGGGACCAGGGCGGCCACGAGCCGACCGGAGGCCTCGCCCTCGGGGAGCGTGCGCCGGAAGCCGCCCTTGCCGCCGGCGGCGAGCGGGTTGGAGGCGTCGACGACGATCTTGCCCCGCGCCAGCCGAGCTCCGACGTTGCCCGCTCCGATGACAGCCGTGGTCATGACCTGCCCCCTTGCCCTGGTTGCGGATCACCCGGGACGAGCTGAGCGTCACACGCGCCACACAGGTGATCAGTACGACTCCCCGCGGGTGACCTTGCGAGGAGAATCATTGCTATGAGTATAGTTGCTAAGACAACTATTAGCTCTCGGGGTCGCGTGCCTGCGAATCCGTGGCGGGGCAGCACGCCAGTCACGTCAGAAAGTGCTCCCCGAGGAGGGATCGACCATCACCAGGACGATGCGCGCGGTCGTGCTCACCGAGCCCGGACCCGTCGAGAATCTGCAGATCCGCGACCTGCCGGTCCCCGAGCCCGGACCGGGCTGGGTGCGGATCGCGGTGAAGGCCTTCGGCCTCAACCGTTCCGATCACCACATGCGCACCGGCGTCGCCGAAGGCGTGCGGTATCCGATCGTGCCCGGTCTGGAGGCCGTAGGGGTCGTCGATGCCGCTCCCGGCAGCGATCTGCGTCCCGGCCGGCGGGTCGCCGCGCTGATGGGCGGAATGGGCCGTGCCTACAACGGCGGGTACGCCGAGTACACGGTCGTGCCGCGCAGCGCGGTGGTGCCCTTCGACTCCTCACTGCCCTGGGGTGCCCTGGGCGCCGTACCGGAGACCTTGCAGACCGCCCACGGCTCCCTCACCTCGGGGCTGGACCTGCAGCCCGGTCAGAGCCTGCTGATCCGGGGAGGCACCTCCGCCCTCGGCTTCGCGACGGCGGCCCTGGCCCACGACCTGGGTGCCACCGTGCTGGCCACCACCCGGCAGCCCGGCCGGCTCGACAGCCTCAAGGCCTACGGAGTCGACCATCCGGTACTGGACGACGGCGCCATCGCGCACGAGGTCCACCGGATCAGGCCGGGCGGAGTCGACGCCGCGCTGGAACTCGTGGGCACTCCGACCCTGCCCGACACCCTGCTCTCCACCCGGGTCCACGGAACGGTCTGTTTCGCCGGGATGCTCTCCGACCAGTGGACCGTGCGCGACTTCTACCCCATCGCGTACATCCCCCGCGGTGTACGGCTCACGTCCTACAGCGGCGGCTCCGCCGACCTGCCGGCACCGGTGCTGCAGCGCTGTCTGGACCGGATGAGCGACGGCGCCTTCGACCTCGGCCCCGCCCGCACCTACCGCATGGACCAGATCCGCGACGCGCATCACGCCGTGGAGACCAACACCGTCAGCGGAAAGGTCGTGGTCCTGACCCCCTCCGGCCTCAAGGACGACGGCGAAGCCGGTCGTGACCACTGAACCGTTCTCTCTGACACCCCCCGCCGAAAGGTATTCCGATGCGCGCAGCCTGGTACGACCGCAAGGGCCGAGCCCGCGAGGTTCTTGAGGTCGGTGATCTGCCGGATCCCGAGCCCGGGCCGGGCGAGGTCCGTATCCGCATCAGCGCCTCGGGGATCAACCCCGGTGATGTGGGCAAGCGTTGGGGCCCGCCAGGGGCACCCATGCCGTTCCCCCGGGTCATCCCGCACAGCGACGGGGCCGGCGTGATCGACGCCGTGGGTTCCGGGGTCGATGAGCAACGGCTCGGTCATCAGGTGTGGTGCTACGGCGCCCGGTCCTACCGGCCGTTCGGCACCGCCGCCGAGTACTGCGTGGTTCCCGACGCTCTCGCCGTGAGACTCCCGGACAACGCGGACAGCCACCTCCTGGACCAGGCCGCCTGCCTCGGCATCGCGGGCATCACCGGGTACCGGGCCCTGTTCGCCGACGGCCCGCCGCACGGACTGACCGTCCTGGTGTACGGAGCGGCCGGCGGGGTCGGTTCCATCGCCGTCGTCCGCACCCCCGCGCAACGGGACTTCGTACGCGGTCTCGGCGCCCAAGAGGTGTTCCTCACCGGAAGTCCGCACCTTCTCGACGATGTCCGCGAGGCCGCCCCGGAGGGGGTCAACCGGATCGCCGAGGTCGACTTCGCCGCGCACCTCGAGTTCAACGCCAGGATCATCGCCGTCGGCGCCACCATCAGCTCCTCCTACTCGGCGGACGCCCGGCCGCACATCCCCTACTGGCCGCTCGGCTTCGCCGACACCAACCTCCGCCTGCTGGGCAGCGACGACTTCGCCCCCGAGGTGAAGGCCCACGCCGCCGCCGAACTCACCGCCGCGCTCCTCGACGGCAGCCTGCGGATCGCCGTCTCGGAGCGGCTCTCCCTCGACCGCGTCGCCATCGCGCACGAACACGTCGAGCGGGGTACGCCCGGGCGGGTACTGCTCCGCCTCTGACCAAGGGCTCGCCAGCCTCCCCGAGGGACGGGTCCGACAGACCACTCCTCCACACGAAACCCGTTTCCGCACCACGAAGAGAGAGACCCATGTCCACGACCGTCACCGCCGCTGTCGTTCCCGGCACCGGTGAGCCCCTGACCATCCAGCAGCTCCAGCTCGACGACCCGAGGCCGGACGAGGTACGGGTCCGCATGGTGGCGACCGGCGTCTGCCACACCGACGCCATCGTGCGCGACGGCATCTACCCCACCCCGCTGCCCGCCGTCCTCGGCCACGAAGGCGCCGGCATCGTCGAGTCCGTCGGCAGCGCCGTCACCACCGTCGCCCCCGGCGACCACGTCGTCCTGTCCGCCGCCTACTGCGGCCACTGCCGCAAGTGCCGCGCCGGGCTGGTGGCCTACTGCGAGAACCTGATGGCCCAGGACTTCGGCGGCACACGCGGTGACGGGTCCACGTCCCTGTCCAACGACCAGGGCCCCGTCTCCTCGCACTTCTTCGGCCAGTCGTCCTTCGCCACCTACGCCAACGTTGTCGAGACCAGCGTGATCAAGGTCTCCCCGGAAGCCCCGCTGGCCACCCTGGCCCCCCTCGGCTGCGGCCTGCAGACCGGCGCCGGCGCCGTCCTCAACGAGCTGCGCCCCGAGGCCGGATCCTCCCTCGTCGTCTTCGGCGTCGGCGCGGTCGGATCCGCCGCCATCATGGCCGGTCGCGTGGCGGGCTGCACCACCATCATCGGCGTCGACCTGCACGACTCCCGGCTCGAACTCGCCGACGAGATCGGCGCCACCCACACCGTCAACCCCGCCACCGCCGACGTGGCCGCCGAGATCGCGAAGATCACCGGCGGCGACGGCATCGACTACGCCCTGGACACCACCGGCGTCCCCGCCGTCCTGCGCCAGGCCGCCTCCGCCCTCGCCATCCGCGGCACCCTCGCCCTCGTCGGCGCCGCAAAGCCCGGCACCGACGTCAACTTCGAGATCGGTGCCTCCCTCGTCAAGGGATGGACCTTCAAGACGATCGTCCAGGGCAGCGCCGTGCCCCAGGTGTTCATCCCCCGGCTCGTCGAACTCTGGCAGCAGGGCCGCTTCCCCTTCGACAAGCTCGTCGAGACCTACACCCTCGACGACATCAACACGGCCTTCGCCGACTCCGAGAGCGGCAAGGTCATCAAGCCCGTCGTCGTCTTCTGAGCCCGTCGGCCACAACCGTGGTCGAGCTTGTGGGCGGGCACAGGCCTCAGCTGTCTACGCCCGCCCGGCACGACGATCCGAACCACCACGACGACGAACGACGAAGCCACGCTCACCGTCGCGCACGGTCTTCCGTCGCAGATCCGCGCCACCCCGAGCCGACGACCACCGGCGCCGTGACCAGCGACGTTCCAGCCGGACCCGAATCGACCCCGTGCGCGTGGCGGCTCATGAACATCGAAACGCGTGAACATCGCTTCGATGTGACGAAGCGTTACCGCATCGCCGGCCCGCTCTCGCGGATCGGCGGCGTGAGAGGAACCATCGATGACCGAAGCACACTCCCGACAGACATTCGTCACCTCTGCCGACGGCACCCGAATCTCGGTGACCGTCACCGGCCGGGGTCGCCCTCTGGTGCTGGTTCACGGCTCCCTCAGCACCTCGGCGGACTGGCAACGTGTGGTGGACGGCCTGGCGGACCACATGACCGTCCACCGCCTCGACCGCCGCGGTTACGGACGCAGTGAGGACGCCGCCCAGTACTCCGTGGAACGGGAGCGGGAAGACGTCACGGCCGTCCTGGAGCCGGCCGGACCCGACGCCATCCTGTTCGGCCACTCCTTCGGTGGCTTCCTCTCGGGCAGCCTGGCCCTGGAGCACACCCCCGCGGCCGCGATTCTCTACGAGCCCCCCTTCTTTCCGCCCGGCCTCGTCGCCGATGAGGAGGCTCTCGCCGTGTACGACGGCCTGCTGGCGGCCGGCGATCCGGACGAGGCCCTCGCTCTTGGCATGCGCGCCTTCGTGAAGGCTCCCGAGGAGGAGATCTCGGCGTTCCGGAGCAGCCCCGCGTGGAAGGTGCGCACCGCGTTCGCTCCGACATGGGCCCGCGAGATGCGTGCGTTGAACGCGTTCGACAGCGAGCGCGCCCCCTTTACCAAGATCACCTGCCCGACCCTGGTACTGCGGGGCGAGCACAGCCCCGCCTGGCTGAGGGAGGGCGCACAGCGCTTCCAGCAGGTGCTCCCCGACGCACGGCTCGTGGACCTGCCGGGCCAGGGCCATGACGCCGCCGGGACCGCTCCCGCCCTGCTGGCGCGGGAAATCCTGAACTTCGTGCGCACGCTGCCGGCGTGAGTGCCGACCGCACTGTCAGCCCCTCATCACGTCACGCATCACGGGCCTTCGCTCCCCCACACGACAGCCCGACCACAGAGAAAGGCCACTCGCACATGAACGCATTCAGGCCCTTGGGCCCCCTCGGATTCGGCGGCGCCTCCCTGGGCAACATGTACGCGCCCGTGGACGACGAGACCGCGGAGGCAACCCTGGCCGCCGCCTGGGAGACCGGCGTGCGGTGCTTCGACACGGCGCCGGGCTACGGTCTCGGCCTGGGCGAGCACCGCTTCGGCCACTTCCTGCGCCGCCGCCCCCGCGAGGACTTCATGCTCGCCACCAAGGTAGGACGACTGGTACGCACCTACGTGAACCCCGCGAAGCAGATCGTGCACGGACAGGGACCCGGCGCCAGCGAGTCCCTGATCTTCAAGGAGAGTCTGCCCTTCCACATCGAGGTGGACTACGGCTACGACGCCGCCATGCGCTCGGTCGAGGACAGCTGCCAGCGGCTGGGCATCTCGGAGATCGACATCGTCTTCGTGCACGATCTCGGCTCCGATCACCTCGGCGACGCGTGGGAGGAACACTTCGACCTGGCCCTGAACGGCTCCTTCCGGGCCCTGTCCGAACTGCGCGACCAGGGTGTCATCAAGGCGTGGGGCCTGGGCAACAACGTCGTGGAGCCCGGCATCAGGGCGCTCAAGGAGGCGGACCCCGACGTGATCCAGATCTCCGGACGGTACACGCTCCTGGAGCAGCCGGCGCTCGACGAACTCTTCCCCCTGTGCGCCGAGCGCAACGTCTCCGTCATGCTCGGGGGTGTCTACAACTCCGACATCCTGGCCGGCGGAAACCACTACGACTACACCGAGGCCGCACCGGAGATGCTCGCGAAGCGCGACCGCATCCAGCGGATCTGCGCCGACCACGGCGTCGACATCCGGGCGGCGGCACTCCAGTTCGGCGCGGCTCACCCTGTGGTCGCCACCGTCCTGGCCGGCGCCAAGTACCCCGAGAAGGCCCGCGAGAACGCCGAGTTCATGGCTGCGCCCGTGCCGTCGGAACTCTGGCAGGAACTGAAGAGCGAGGGAATCCTTCCCGAGGACGCGCCCGTCCCGGCGTGACAGGCTCCCGCCCGGCGCGTCGGCGCCGTCCCGAGGCCCGGGGCCGGCTCCACGTACGGCGTGCGGTGAAGCCGGTCGCAGCGCCTACGGCTGTCCGATCACGTTGAGGGCAGTGGCCATGATGCCGCTGCGACGCCGGCCGCGTCCCATGCGTGGTCGCGGCCGCGCTGACCGTCGTATCCGCCCCTCGCCCTGTGCTCACTCCAGAAAGGCAACGCAATGGAAAACACCTCGACTCGTACACCCGAGGAGATCTACGCCAGCCACGGTCAGGCCCTGGTCGCAGAGGATCTGGACGGGCTCGTCGCGAACTTCGCCGAAGACGCGGTGCAGATCAGCCCCGCGGGCGTGAGGCAGGGCAGGGACGGCATCCGCGAGGGGTTCGCCCAGTTGTTCAAGGATCTTCCGCAGGCCGACTGGGAGATGAAGACGACACTGTTCGGGGGCGACGTGCTCTTCCTGGAGTGGTCGGCCAGGTCCGGGACCAACCGGGCCGAGCACGGCGTCGACACCTTCGTCTTCCGCGACGGACTCATCCAGGCCCAGACCGTCCGTTACGCCCTGCCCCCGAACGACCAGTAGCCATCAGTACGGCCGCGACCGGCTCGCCCGAACGCCCGTCGTCATCGACGAGGGAATCCTGGGCGGGCCGACCGCGGGCATGCAGTCGCACCCACCGCGCCCTCCGACCGGACGCCGCGACCACAAAAGACAATCAGTGCCGACGGCACCAGGCCGCCCCGCCACCGGCTCCTCAGGAGGAGCCGTCATGTCCGACCGCACGGACGACATCGTCAGCCCCATCGCCGACGGCGTCCTGAGAACTCGGTCCTCCTGCTGATCGACCACCAGATCGGTCTCAGGTGCTGCCCGTGGTCGACGCCTGCGGCAGCCTGTCCCGCCCACCGTCGTCGTTGCTCGCACATGAACGCCGGTGGCACCCGACGCGGTGGCCCACCCGTTCGACCGGCTCTTCCACCCCGCCCGTCCCCACGGTTGACCGCCGTTCCGGCGAGGGTGACCGTCCCGGTGTCATAGATCGTGAAGGTGTGGCAGAACCAGCTTCTTGATCAGTACGCGGGCTGGGAGGCCGGCGGACGGCACAGTCCGAACACGCTGGGCTTTGGGCCGCACGCAGGTGCCGAGCTTGTCGAGGAGTGCTCGGCCTGCGCGGTGCTCAGAGTTGGGTCTGGCCGCCGTTGACCTCGTAGACGGAGCCGGTGACGAAGGCGGCTTCGTCCGAGAGCAGGAAGCTCACCACGCCTGCGACCTCGCCGACCTGGCCCACGCGGCCCATCGCGGTTTTCGCGGCGATGGAGGCGCGGACCTCCGGGGGGAGTGCTTGTGCCGACGGTGCGTCGATCGGACCGGGTGCGACGGCGTTGACGCGGATGCCGCGTTGCGCGTATTCGACCGCGGCGGAGCGGGTGAGACCGACGATGCCGTGCTTGGACGCCGCGTACGCGGCCCGCCCGGCGTGGGCCATCACTCCGGCGGTGGAAGCCATGTTGAGGATGGTCCCACCGCCGGCTTCGAGCATGTGGGCGATCTCGGCCTTCATGCTGTGGAAGACACCGGTCAGGTTGATGGCAATGACGTCGTTCCAGTCGTCGAGGGCGATGTCGTGGACCTCTGCCAGGCCGGGCGTGATGCCGGCGTTGTTGAAGGCGAGGTCGAGGGCGCCGTAGGTCGTGACGGTGAAAGCGACGAGCCGCTCGGTGTCGTCGAACGACGTGACGTCTGCGGCGAACGCAGTTGCGAGGTGTCCGTCGGCACGGAGTTCCGCGGCGACGCGTTCGGCAGCCGCTGCGTCCCGGTCGGCGACGACGATCCGTGCGCCGTCCGCGGCGAGTCGTCCGGCGGCGGCCTCTCCGAGGCCGGATCCGGCGCCGGTGACGAGCCCGACCTTCCCCTTCTTGTCGCGCTTGTCGTGAGTGCCGGCGGTCATGCGACGGCCTCCTCGGTGGGGAGCTGGACGAGTGTGAAGACGGCACCTGCGGGGTCGAGGAAGACCGCGATCGTGCCGATCTCGATCGGCGTCGGCGGCATGAGCCGGATGCCGCCGTGTTCGGTGGCGCCCGTCGCGGCGGCCTCGATGTCGTCGACGGCGAAGTAGACGTCCCAGTACGCGGATGTCTCGGCAGGCATGGCCGGCGGCCGTGGCAGGAGCCCGGAGAAGGATCTGCCGTGCGTCTGCCACTCGCGGCGGCCGAGGGGACCACGCGGCTCCGTGAGCCCCCACCCGAACGCCTCGCGGTAGAACGCCGCGGACGTGTCGACGTCGTCGGTGATCAGTTCGCCCCATGCGAGAGTGCCGTGTGCGGGCCGCTTGGAGTGCTGTGTGGCGGGCGCGCGGAGTGCGACCCGTGTTCCGTTGGGGTCGCTCACGACCGCGGTTTCGGCCCAGCCGCCGTCGGCCGAGGTCAGGACCGCGCCGGCCGCGTCGGAGACGGCGGTCAGTGCGGTGCCGAGGTCGTCGACGTCGAAGTGGATGAGCCATCCAGGGATCTCGTCGGCCACAGCGATGTCGGCCACCGGCGTGCCCGCGGCGGATGCGATCAGTCGGCCGTCGGTTTCCGTGACGGCCCATCCCAGCACGGCCCTGTAGAAGGAAGCGACGGTGCGCGGGTCGGCCGAGGCGAGGCTTGCCCAGCTTGGCCCGCCGGCGGTCGGAGACGCGTCGTCGGTCATGGTCATGCTCCGTTCAGTGTGCTGCGGTCCACGCGGGGCCTTCGGCATGGTCACTGGAGTGCACCCCCGCTGATCAGGAGGCTCTGCCCGCTGACCCAGGCCGCGAGGCCGGACGCCAGGTACTCGGCGGCGTCCGCGACGTCGTCGACGGTCCCCATCCGGCGGCCGATGCGCCCGGGCCGGGCGACGAACTGCCGCACCGGGTGATCGGGGTCCGGCTCTGTGAACACGCCCGCGCCCTCGATCGCCGTGGGAAGGATCGTGTTGACGGTCACCCCGCGGTCAGCGAGTTCCTGCGCCAGGACCTGTACGGCATAGCGCGGTGCCGTCTTGCTCGACCCGTACAGTCCCTCTCCCCGGACCGGCACGGTCGTCGTGCTGGAACCGACGTAGATGATCCGGCCGCCGTCCACGACGTGCCGCGCTGCTGTCTGGAGGGTGAAGAAGGTGCCCTTGGTATTGATGGCGAAGAGACGGTCGAACTGCTCCTCGGTGATGTCGGGGAAATCGATGCCGATGAGCTCGACGCCCGCGTTGGCGACGGCGATGTCGATCTGTCCGAAACGCTCGGCGGCCTCGGCGAAGAGGCGCTGGATGTCAGGTACGACGGACATGTCGGCCCGTACGGCGATCGCCTCCGCGCCCAGACGTTCGACCTCCGCGACCGTCGCGTCGGCTTCCTTCGCGCTGGAGGCGTAGTTGACCACGATGTTCGCGCCGAGGCGCGCGTAGCGCAGGGCGATCGCCCTGCCGATGCCTCGGGCGGAGCCCGTGATCAGGGCCGTCTTGCCGGTCAGATCCCTCATCGGAATCGTTGCCCCTGCCGGCCTGCCGTTCACAGGGTCTGTCCGCCGGAGATCTCGATGCGCTGCGCGGTGACCCACTGGTTCGCATCCGAGAGAAGGGCGGACACCGCGCCCGCGATGTCGTCGGGTTCGCCCACGCGTCCCAGCGCGACCTGCGAGGTGAGGTAGTTCCGGACCTGTTCGTCGTGCATCATGCCGCCGCCGAAGTCGGTCGCGGTCGCCCCGGGCGCGACGGTGTTCACGCGGATACCGCGGCTGCCGAGCTCCTTGGCCTGGTAGCGGGTGAGGACCTCGACCGCGCCCTTCACGGCGCCGTAGGCGGAATGCCCCGGGACGGCGAAACGGGTCAGACCGCTGGAGACGTTCACGATGGCGCCGCCGTCGGCAAGCGCCGGCAGCAGGGTCTGGGTCAGGAAGTACACGCCCTTGAGGTGTACGTCCACCAGGTCGTCGAAGTCCTTCTCGGTCGTCTCCGCGAACGGGGCGGTCAGGTCGGTGCCGGCGTTGTTGACGAGGAAGTCGAACGTGGTCCTGCCCCAGCGCGCCCGGAGCTCGGAGCCGAGCTGCTCGGCGAAGTCCCCGAAGGTGTTCACGGCACTGGTGTCGAGCCGCAGCGCGACGGAGGAACGTCCCAGATCCGTGACGGCGGACACGACCTCCTCGGCCTCGGCCCGGTTGTTCCGATAGGTCACCACGACATCGACACCTGTCCGGGCGAGATGCAGCGCGTATGCGCGTCCGAGACCTCGGTTGGCCCCGGTGATGACGGCGATCTTCTGGGTGGTACTCACGATGGCTCCTTGGCCGCTGGTCGCTCTGGAGGGGTTCGAGGTGCTGCTGTCGAACCCGGTGACCAGTTGACGTGCGATCCGAGCAGCCATCCAGTGCCTGCTTGTCCACTGCCCGGCGATCCCAGGCTGAGGGCTCAGCCTGGGATCGGCAGACAGTGGATAGCCGTATCCGGGTGAGGCACAGTGTCGATATGGATCAGAGCGGCCTGGCGACATTTCTCCGCAGGCGTCGAGAGGCGCTGCAACCCGACGACGTCGGCGTTCCTCCGGGGCAGCGCCGACGCACGCCGGGGCTGCGACGCGAAGAAGTGGCCACGCTGTGCGGCATGTCGACGGACTACTACAGCCGTCTCGAACGCGGTCGCGGACCACAGCCCTCGGAGCAGATGATCACCGCGATCGCCCGTGGGCTCCGGCTCACCCTCGACGAACGCGACCACCTCTTCGTCCTCGCCGGCCACAACGCACCCGCCCGCACCACACGCGACGACCACGTCAACGCCGGGATGATGCGCATCATCGACCGCCTCGGTGACACCCCCGCCCAGGTCGTCACCGGCACCGGCGAGACCATCGTCCAGACCCCGATGGCAGTGGCCCTGCTCGGCGACGAGACCCGATTCACCGGGCTGGCGCGAAGTCTCATCTACCGATGGTTCACCGACCCGAACGAACGCACGATCTATGTGCCGGACGATCATCCGACGCACGGCCGCGTCTACGTCGCTCATCTCCGCGCGGTCGCCTCCCGCGAGGGCCGCGGCTCACACGCCGCCGCGCTCGCCGACCGGCTGGGCGCGGAGAGCTCCGAGTTCGCGGAACTGTGGGCCCAGCACGAAGTCGGTGTCTCCCACACCGCCCGCAAGAGAATCCTGCACCCGCAGGTCGGAATGATCTCCCTGCACTGCCAGACACTCGTCGACCCCGGCCAGGGGCAGTTGCTGCTGGTGTTCACGGCGATCCCGGGCACGGAGGACCACGAAAAGCTCCGACTGCTCTCGGTCATCGGCAGCCAGCGACTCGGGGCGTCCATCACGACGGCCTCCGGCTGGGGACCACGTGTCCCCGGCCCGCCGCCGAGCACGGAGCGGCCGGCTGAGGAGCCGTGACCGCGCTTCCGTGCAACGCCGGCTGGATGCGATACGGCCGATCAGTCATCGGCCGTATCCGTCACGAACAGGCGGCCACGAGCAGGAAGGGCATCGAGAGCACCGGCCCGACCGCCACAGCGACTGTTCCGTACACCGGCCGGTGGGCGCGCAGCACCGGGAGGAAGCGGTCGACGGCGTACCGGCCGGTACCGGTGATACCGCCGCCGAACCAGCCGAACAGCCTGGGCGCCGTGCGCGGCCATGGCCGGGCCTCGGCTCTGCCGGTCGTTGCGGACCACGTGCGGGATCTTGAGGCCACGAGCAGCCCATGGCAGGCTCATGCCGCATGATCGATGAATTCGCGAAAGACGACCTGCACGGGAGACTGCGGCGGAACCGCGAGGCGCTGCTCTGGAAACTCGACGGCTTGTCCGAATACGACGCCCGACGGCCTTTGACAGCGACCGGGACCAACCTCCTCGGCCTGGTCAAACACGTGGCCTCCGTCGAGGCCAGGTACTTCGGCGAGGTCTTCGACCGCACTTCCCCGGAACCGCTGGGCCGGTGGCAGGACCACGACGGCAGCGATCTGTGGGCGGCCGAGGACGAGACCCGCGATCAGATCATCGGGTTCTACCGGCGCACGTGGGAACACTCGGACGCGACGATCAACGAGCTTCCCCTCGACGCCCCCGGCCACGTGCCGTGGTGGCCGGAGCCTGGTCCCAACACGAACCTGTTCGCCGTCATGGTCCATGTCCTCGGCGAGTCCAACCGGCATACCGGGCACGCCGACATCCTGCGCGAGGGACTCGACGGCCGGACCGGGGTGCGCGCCGAACACGAGCAGCAGATCGACGAGGAAGCCCGTGCGGCCTACTGCGCGAAGATCGAGCAGGCGGCCAGGTCGGCCGCACCAGTCAAGGCTCAGTACTCCAGTGAGAATTCGTGAGTCGATCATGGTCGACACGTACGCGACAAGGTCGGCGGCATCGAACAGGAGGTCGTTGACAGTGGACTTCTGCACGACCTCGTCGTCGATGGTGCAGCTGATCTCGGCGTCCGTCGGCAGTTCGTCCGGTGTGACCAGGACCGGGCCGAGGGGCGTGGTGGCCTCCCAGTCCACCGCGTCGGACTCGGGCGGCAGGATCAGCGTGTCGCTCGGGCCGATCAGTGCCTCGGGGAACTTGGCGAACAGAGTGGGGAATTCGGGCAGGTCGCGGCCCATCTCCGTGATGTGCGTGCGGTAGTTCGGCCCCACACAGACGATCTTCCCGGGGTGCGGGACGACCGGTGCCGGCCGGGACGGCTCGACCGGGAGGCACGGGCCTTCCGCCGCCGCGGCCACGGACTGCCAGTCCTCGCGGCGGAGCGGTTCACCGACGTCTCCGGGGCCGATGTCGACGTATCCGTCGTTCTCGACGCGCACTGCGCGCAGGTCGTCCTCGGTGCGTACGGTCGCGAGCTTCATGCCTGGATGCCTTCCTGGTGGGAACGGTGGAGGTCGAGTCGTTCGAAGACGGGTGCGTCGCTGAAGCGGAAGAGGTCCATCCCGGTCTCGGTGGCCAGGGACAGGGGCTGCCAGGAGGGCACGACGAAGAGATCGCCGCGCTCGCCGACAAGTGCCGCGTGTGGGGAGCAGAGCGGGCCGCGTCCTGCCCGCCCACTTCACCTCGGGCGGCAAGGCTCTCCTCGCGGCACTGCCCCCCCGACCAGGTCACAGCTCTCTACGAAAGTGCGACCGACGTCGAAGCAACGCGACGGGTTTCAGGGGCGAGCCGACCAGCATGAGCTCGCCCTCACCCATCCAGGGCGCCGACGCGGGCACTCATCGGGCGGACGACGGTGCCACGTCGGCGTCCAGGACCGCAGATCTCTCCGGGCCGGTCAACTGATCCCCTCGCGGCTGAACCGAATGCGCCTGGCGGCCCCGCCCCCGATCACACCGGCTGGACGGTGCGGATACGTCGGCTGAAGCTCATCTGCTGCCTGGAGCGTCGGGGTGCGGAGTCCACCGTCACCGCTTCCGACCGGTCCACAGGACCGGGGAAGGCCAGGTCCTCTCTTATGGGTAGTTCTGCGCATGCCGACCGCTCGTCCGCCGTGGAAGCCTTCGACTTCCCACTCACCACGCGTTCTGCGGGGAAAGCGCTTCCCGTTGGCGAAAAGGCCCCCACGGAATGTCAGAAGGAAAGCAAGGACATCGATGGCTGCCCAAGGCAAGCAGGGGGTCCAGTGACGACCGCACTCCGGAATCACGACGTCGGCAGACCGAGATGGCTGACGGCCCTCATCGCCTCCGTGACATCGGCCGCCATCCTGGCCGGAGCCCTGGCCGGTGCAGTGCTCACCGCCTCTCCCGCCGCCGCGCAGACCACGCCGGTCTTCCGGCTCGACACCGACAACGGCGCGACCACCGCCAACTACCTCTCGTTCGTCAGCCAGGTCCGCGCCAACGTGGACTACGAGGCACAGGACGTGGACAACACGGTCGAGGGCACCAGCGACCTGGTCGATCACACCAATCCCAACGCCCTCGGGTACACCGAGGCCATCATCGTGACCGAGGCCGGGAACCAGGTGCGCCTGCGGTTCCGGACGAGCGACATTTACCTGGTGGGCTGGTTCGACAGCAACAGCCACTACCACTACATCGGTCCGCGGGCCGAGGCACGGGTCCCGGCGTCGGAGAACGAGCCCCAGCAGCTGACCGAGGGAGCGGACTACGGCACCCTGGAAAAGCTTGCTGGAGGGATAAACCGTTCGGACATGGTCTTCGGCCGGATCCAGACCGAGGCCCACGCCCTGAGCCTGTGGAAGGCTTCCAGCAGCCAGGCGATGGCCGCGGCGGCGGTGTACTTCGCCCAGTTCGTCTCCGAGGCCACACGATTCCGTGGCATCCAGGACACCATCGCCCAGGACGGGTTCGGCCCCACGGGTGACGACTCGTACTCCGAGCACACCACGCTCGACTCCCGTCTCGTCCAACAGGAGACCGAGTGGGGAACGCTGAGCGACCGGTTCCGTACGGTGCAGCTCACCGGCAGTGACCAGACCCCCATCCCGCTGACCGGCTGGTTCCGCAACGGCTTCGGTGACATCGTCGAGCAGGCGCTGAACCTCGCACGCGACTACACGCACGTCATGATGCTCTCCAACGGCTACCCGGGCTGGGTCAAGAGGCGCCACCTCACCGACGCCGAAACCCTGGTCGTCGCCGCCGACGGCACCGGCGACTACACCACCGTGCAGGCCGCGATCGACGCCGTCCCCTCGGACGGACTCCAGTACACCGTCCTCATCGAGCCGGGCACCTACCACGAGGCGATCACCGTCCCGGCGAGCAAGGCCGACCTGCTCATCAAGGGGGACACCACCGACGCCTCCGAGGTCGTCATCACCGCCGAGCGGGCCCACGGGATGACCAACCCCGCGACGGGCGCGCCGTACGGCACCGAAGGCAGCGCCGTGGCCACGGTCAAGGCGACCGGCGTCACGGTCTCGAACGTCACGATCCAGAACACGTTCGACCCGGCCAATCACCCGGAGGTCGACGCGTACTCGACGCAGGCCGTCGCGCTGGCCGCCGAGGGCGACCGGCAGACCTACACCCAGGACCGGATCATCAGCCGCCAGGACACCGTCCTCGCCAAGGCTCCGGTGGCCACCGGCCAGTACCGGCAGTACTTCGTCGGCAGCTACATCGAGGGCTCGGTCGACTTCATCTTCGGCAACGCGACCGCGGTGTTCGACCGCTGCAACATCGCCATGGTCAACTGGGTCGGCGGCACGGTGCTGGCGCCGAACACCGACTACCGGCAGAAGTACGGAATCCTGATCACCGGCAGCGAGATCTTCACCAACGGCGTGCCGGCGAACACGATGTACCTCGGCCGGCCCTGGCACAACACGGCGGACGCCTGGCCCCAAGCCGTGGTCCGTGACACCACGGTGCACTCGGGCGTAACCTCCGCCCACCCCTGGACCGACATGACCACCGACTACCCCTGGTCGTGGGCCCGGTTCAAGGAGTACGGCAACTACGGCCTGGGATCCGGGGCCGGGGCGGACGCCCCGCAGATGACCGACTCCGAGGCCGCCGACTACACCGCTCAGAAGTACCTGGCCGGAACCGACGGCTGGAACCCGGTCTCCTGAGAACGGTCGTCCGAGAACCCGGTCTCCGGGCCGAAGAACAACAGCGTTGAAAGGGTGGGGCCCGGATCATCCGGGCCCCACCCCATGGCTCCCCTGCCTCCTACACCGCCGCTACCTGATCGGCCGTCCACCAGGCCGCGATCCGGGCCCGTGATCTGAAGCCGAGCTTGGCCAGGATGTTCTCCACATGGCGGTCGACCGTGCGTGGCGACAGGACCAGCTCCGCGGCGATCTGCCGGTTGCTCAGTCCTGTGGCCACCAATGCGGCCACCTCCTGCTCCCGACGGGACAACGGGGACACAACGTCGGAGGTGCTGATATCGATGTCGGCGTCGGCGTCGATCCCGTCGGCAAGGGCGAAGGCGACGGCCCGTCCGGGGCCGCCGTGCCGACCGCCGTCCTCGAACGCCACCGCGTAGGCCGCCCGCCCCAGCGCGGCGACGACCGCCCCCTCGCAGCGCTCGTGGTGTGCGGCCATCTGCGGCCCGAACGCGGCGATGGAACTGCCGGCATCCCGCCACAGCGCGTCCGCGGCACCCAGCAACCCGGCGGCCCGCACGTGCGCGCCGCCGACGGCGGTGGCCCAGGCGAGCAGCTCCAGCATCCGTGCGACCATCGCGAAGTCGTCGAAGCCGAGCATGCACTCCAGCGCGGACCGGGCCAGAGTCTCGGTACTCTCACGGTCGCCGCGGGTCCAGGCATCGTGCCCCAGCGCCATCAACACCTGCGCACGCCCCCACCGCTCACCACTCGCCTCGGCTGCGGCGATCACCCGGCCGCCGGTCTCGGACGCGCGCGGATCCCCGACGTAGGCCTGGGCGCAGGCGAGGGCGAGGAGCCACGACGCCGACTGACGTTCGTCCCCCAGCACCGACATGTCGGCCAGCGCCTTCGCGTACCTGTCCACCGCCTCCACCGGCCGTCCCCGGTAGTGGGCCGACACCCCACGGAAGCCGGCCACCTGGACCCGCACCGCCGAGTCGCCAAGTCGCTCGCCCAACGCGCCGGCCTCGTCCAGCCACCGGTCGGCCGTCGCCAGGTCGCCCTGGGTCTGCGCGACCCAGATCGCGGCGAGCAGCGCCTGTGCGCGCTCCGGGGTGGGCTCGGGAGCGGCCACGAGCGCCCGCTCGAACATGCGGCGCCCCTCGCTGAGGAAGCCTCCCGCGCACCAGTGCCAGCACAGTGCCGCGATCAGCCTGAGCCCGGCCCGGGGATCGGCGTGCCAGTCCAGGGCGGCGACCAGGTTGGCGTGCTCGACGCGCAGCCGGGCGAGGTTCTCCACCTGACCGGCGCCGTACCAGTGCCGATCGATGCGCTCGGCCAGGGCGAGGTAGAAGTCCCGGTGGCGCACCCGTAGTTCGCACTCCTCACCGGAGTCCGTGAGCCGCTCCCGGCCGTAGCGTCGTACGATCTCCAGCAGCCGGTAGCGTCGGCCCTCCGCCTCGCAGGTCAGGACGACGGACTGGGCCACCAGCCGGTCCAGCAGGTCCGGCACCTCGCGCCGGTCGATGCCGTCCCCGGCGCAGACGCCCTCGGCCGCCTCCAGGGTGAAGCCGCCGACGAAGACCGACAGCCTGCGCCACAGCAACTGCTCTGCCGGGGCGCACAGTTCGTAGCTCCAGTCGATCATCCCACGCAGGGTGCGCTGGTGCCGCGGGGCGGTCCGGTTGCCCCCGCTGAGCAGCACGAACCGGGATTCCAACCGGTCCTCCAACCGGTCCGCCAACTGTTCGACAGTGAGGCTCCGCAGTCGGGACGCGGCCAGTTCGATGGCCAGCGGCAGTCCGTCCAGGTCGGCGCAGAGCCGGTCCACTTCGGTCTGGTTCGGGGGGCTGACGGCGAACTCCGCGTGGACGGCGGTGGCCCGGTCCCGCAGGAGCGCGACCGCCTCGTCCGGCGGCAGTGGCGGTACGGCGAGGACGTGCTCGCCGGTCACGCCGAGCGTGTGGCGGCTCGTCGCCAGGATGTGCAGCTGCGGCGCGGCCGACAGAAGCGTCTGGACCAGCCCGGCGCAGGCGCCGACCAGGTGCTCACAGTTGTCCAGGATCAACAGGGCCCGCTGCCGCGTGAGATAGCCGGCCAGTTGGTCGGCGACGGGGCGGACACCGAGGTCCGGCATCCGCAAGGCGCCGGCCACGGTGGCTGTCACCGCCGCCGGGTCGTGCACGGATGCCAGGTCCACCAGCCACACCCCGTCCGGGAACGCCTTCCCGAACGTGTGGGCGGTCTCCAGCGCCAGCCGTGTCTTGCCCACGCCGCCCACCCCGGTGAGCGTCAGCAGCCGCCCCGCGCCCAGCAGCCGGCGGATCTCGGCGGCCTCGTGCCGCCGGCCGACGAAACTGGTGAACGCCGCGGGCAGATTCCCCGACTCCACGTCCATGCCTGTCACGTCCGCACCCGCCTGTCCGTCCCCTGAGGGCCCCATTCAAGACCAGCTCTTGCTTGAAAGTTACACAATGCTCACGCAAGACATACCAAGAACAGGCAAAACGGAACACGCCCTCACGGAACACCCCGGTCGCCACAGAGCAGCCGATCATCTCGCGCACCGCCACCGGGTCACACAGGCAAACGATCAGACGGTTCGGTGAAGAAGTCATGGAGTTATGCAGACTTCAAGCTTTCTGCCCTTCTCACAGGAACCTCCCAGCGAAGAGGATGACGACGATCTCGGGGGCTTGATCACTTCTCATCGACCGTCATGCGCATACGCCGGTCCGGCATGCGCAGGGGGAAGGCACCAACTTGTCCCAGCACCACCCCGCTCACCGCCGCATCGGCGGCAGAGCGGCTTCCCTGTCGGCCTTGGCGCTCGCCGGCGGCCTGCTCGTCGCCTCCGGCCCGCTCGCACAGGCCATTCCCACCGAGCCGACGTCGAACGGCCCGGCCGCCACTGTCCGGCAGTCGTTCTCCGCGGGCACATATCTCGTTCAGCTCGACGACCGGCCCGTGGCCACGCACCCTCAGACCGCTCCCGCCCAGGGCGAACGACTCAACACCCGGTCGCAGGCGGTACGCGACTACCTGGGCCACCTGAAGCGGGAACGCGACGAGGTGCTCAACGAGGTGGCAGGCGTCAAGCCGCTGTACACCTACCAGTACGTACTCAACGGATTCGCGGCCAGACTGACGGCTCGTCAGGCAGGCGAGCTGGCCCGTACTCCGGGCGTCGTCTCCCTGGCGCGCAACGAGATGCGCCAACTGGCCGACGCGGCCACCACGGAGAGCGCGGACACCGCGGACGGCACGGCGACCGCGGCCCGGGCCGGGGCCGGTACGCCCACCGCGCCCATGGCCGGGACCAAGCAGGCGGCCGAGCACGACAAGCAGACCGCCGGCTCTCTCCCCGTCCCTGACACCGCCGAGTTCCTCGGCCTCAAGGACCGCAAAGGCCTGTACGCCATGTCCCCGGGCGGTCAGCGGAAGGCCGGCGAGGGGACGATCATCGGCGTCCTCGACACCGGCATCGACACGAACAACCCGTCCCTGCGGGCGCTCCCGGAGCCGCGGCCCGACGCCGAGGCCATCGCCAGGAAGTGGAAGGGTGTCTGCGACCCCGGCACCGCTCCCGATCACCGCGTCACCTGCAACAACAAGGTGATCGGCGCCCAGTACTTCGACAAGGGGCTCACCGACCCCACGGACACCGACTGGTCGTCCCCGATGGACTCCGACTCCCACGGCACCCACACCGCGACCACCGCGGCAGGCGACTTCGACGTGCCCGCCACCGTGCCCGACAGCGGTATATCCGGACGGATATCCGGCCTCGCGCCGAGCGCCCGTATCGCGGCCTACAAGGTGTGCTGGAGCGGCGGCTGCCCGTCGGTCGACATCGTCGCCGGGTTCGACAAGGCCGTGGCCGACGGCGTGGACGTCATCAACTTCTCCATCAGCGGCGGCAACGACGCACCGACGACCATCCCCGAGTACACGGCCATGTTCAACGCCGCCAAGGCGGGCGTCTTCGTCTCCGCCGCGGCCGGCAACGACGGCCCCGGTACCGTCAGCAACAACGTCCCGTGGGTGGCCACGGTGGCCGCCTCCACCCACGACCTGGGCTACCGCACGACCGTCACCCTCGGCAACGGCACGTCGTACGAGGGCGTCGGCATCAGTGCCTCCGCCGTGCCGTCCGCGCCGCTCGTCGACGCGGCGCAGGCCGCCGCCGGCGGGGTGGCCGCCGACCAGGCCGAACTCTGCAAGCAGGACACCCTCGACCCGGCCGAGGTCAAGGACGCGATCGTCCTGTGCAAGCGCGGCGACAACGACCGCGTCGACAAGAGCGCCCAGGTGAGGGCCGTGGGCGGCGTCGGCATGGTGCTGTACAACACGAGTCCGACCGACGAACAGGTGGCCGACGCCCACACCATCCCGACCGTCCACCTCGACAGCGCCACAGGTCAGGCCGTCAAGACGTACGCCGACGGCTCCGGCGCCACCGCCGAGCTGGGCGCGGCACGGGCGGTCAGGCAGCAGGCCCCGCAGATCGCCGGGTTCTCCGCCGGGGGCGTCGACCAGACCAGCCACGGCGACCTGATCAAGCCGGACATGGCGGCTCCGGGTGTGGACATCGTGGCCGGCACCACCCCGGGCGGCGACGGCGGCGCCGACAAGGGTGAGCAGGGCATGCTGTCCGGCACCTCGATGGCCACTCCGCACGTCGCGGGCCTCGCCCTGCTGCTGCGGTCGCTGCACCCCGACTGGTCGCCGATGGAGCTGAAGTCGGCGCTGATGACCACGGCGACGACCAAGGACGACGAGGGCGAGCCGATCCGTCGTGCCGGCGTCGACGGCCCGGCCACGCCGCTCGACTTCGGTGCCGGCCAGGTCGTCCCGAACTCCGCCGCCGACCCCGGTCTGGTCTACGACTCGACTTCGGCCGACTGGACGGCGTACAGCTGCTCCCTCGGCTACCACCCGGTGAGCGACGACGGCGGCGACGCCTGTGGCACCGCCCGCAGGATCGACCCGAGCGACTTCAACTCCCCGACCATCTCGGTGGGCGACCTCACCGGGAAGCAGACCGTCACCCGCACCGTCACCAACGTCGGCGCCAGCACCGGCGTCTACACCGCCAAACTCCAGACGCCGCCCGGCTACAAGGCCCTCGTCTCGCCGAAGAAGCTGGTCGTGGCGCCCGGCGGTTCGGCCACGTACAAGGTCACCTTCACCCGTACCGACGCGGTCCACGACACCTGGTCCTACGGCTCCGTGACGCTGAGCGACAAGGACGGGCACAAGGTCCGCAGCGCCGTAGCCCTGCGCTCGGTACCGGTCGTCGTGCCGCGCTCGGTGACCGGCACGGGCACCACCGGGTCCGTCACCGTCACCGCGCGGACCGGCTGGAACGGCACCCTGACGACCCCCGTGAACGGCCTGTACGCGGGCACGGTCAAGACCGGCACGCTCACCGGCACCGACCCCGACTTCGGCCCGCCGCCGTCGTCCCTGCCGGCCTCCTCGGTCAGGACCGAGGTCACCGTCCCCGAGGGCACGTCCTGGGCCCGCGTCGCGATCCTGTCCGCCGACCACCTGGCGGGCAGCGACGTGGACCTGTGGGTGTACGACAAGGACGGAAACCTGCTCTCGAACCCCGCCGACGGCAACGACGAGCACGCCGACCTCACCGGGCCGGGCACCTACGACGTGTACGTCAACCAGTACGCACTCCCCCAGGGCACGACCAGCCAGCCCTACACCCTCCGTACCTGGCTGATCGGCCCGGACACCAAGCCCGACCACCCGGCCACAGCCGCTCCGGCCAAGCAGAAGGCAAGCGCGGGAGACACCGCCGAAGTCACCGTCTCCTGGAAGGACCTCCCGGCCGGTCGCACCTACCTCGGCGTCATCGGCTACGGCGACGGGACCGGGACCGTCGGCAGCACGAAAGTGACCGTCACGTCGTGAACACGCGTGGGCCCCGCCACGTGAGCGGCGGGGCCCACGTTCCCCTGAAGGAGACGAGACACCCCTGCCAGGCGAGCGACCAAGTCGTAACAGCCCAGGAGATCTTGCCGGGTCCGTCGCCCGGCGTGTGAGACACACGGTCGGTCACCGGCGGACTCGGCGGCGTCGCCTCGGTTCCGGCCGGGCTCGCCCTGAGCGACACCCGGAGGGTAGGCCGGAGCGGACCCTGTCCCCCATCGGCGCAGCGAGCGACGGGCCTTCGACCTCCTCCACCGCGAGCCGTCCCGCCCGCGGTCCAGGTCACCCGACTGGCAAGCCGTGTCCGGGCCTCACGTTGGTCACCGCGGTCGGAGGACGGCCGGGTTCACGGCAACGCCCGGCCCACAGCTTCCTGGCGGCCCACGAGAGAGAGCCGCAACGACGGTCCCGGGGGCCCGGAAAGCGGGCTCTCCGGCAGCCGGATCCGACTGCCAGGAACTGCCGCCATGGATCCGGCCCGCCGCAAGGTCCGATCAAGCCATAGGGAAAACCCCACGGTTCGGGTTGACCGGCAAAAGATGATGAATGTTCAAGTACTGTCGGTGCCCCAGCGGCTCCACCGCTCGCCTGTCGGCGGTGTCGACCCCGCAGCCCCCCACTCGACGGAGACCCCCATGCCCACGGCGCCGAACCCATCCGGCTCCACCTCGTCCGACACCCGATGTAGCACCCCCGACGACTCCCCCACCACGGTCCTGATGGATGACCAGGCACTCACGGACTTCCTGACCGCGGCCGTCGCCGAGTACCGACTCATCACCCCCGAAGCCCCGTTACCCTGTTTCGCCCTCCTCCTCGGACACGCCGAGGCCACGACCTACCACGTGCGGCGCGTCGCGTTCGGCCGCAATGCCCGCACCAGCGATCCTGCCGCGCGAGAGGAGTTCCGCGACACGATCGTGCCCCGCTTCGGGGCCGCCTACGAGAACGAGCACCGCGGTTGGTGGATGGACTCCGCCGACCTGCTCAAGGCGGCACGGGAGGCCGACGATCTGGGCCTGGACCTCCTCGGCTCCATCCACATGCACCCCGACTGGCATCGCATCGGACCGCCCTCGCAGCGCGCGCAACAGCTCAGCGAACGACCGACGCCGATGGACCGTCATCTCTTCGGCCGCGCGGGATGGCCACTGAATCTCATCTGCTATCTGGAACGGCGGGGCGACGCCTTCTACCACGCACTGGCGGCCTGGGCCCCGCAGCCGCGCAACGGCTCCGACGACGCCGAGTGCGCGCCGGCCGCCCTGCGGATCCGCACGAACGCCCCGGTGGGGGTGTGAGCAGCGTGCACGAGCCCGACGCGCGGGCGATCCGCGCCCTGTGGGACCACATGACCCGTGGCTGGGCCGGGGGCGACGCCGCCGCCTTCGCCGCGGTCTTCAGTGAGGACTGCGACTTCACCACGGTGCGGGGCGAGAAGCCGGCCGGCCGGGCCGGGATCGAGACAGGTCACGCCGCCCTCTTCCAGGGACCGTACGCGGCAACCGTCCTCGACGCCCGCGTGACCGCCATCCGTCCTCTGCGCCCGGACCTGGCCACGGTCGAAGCGGAATCCACCATCACCGCCTCCGACGGAACACCCCTTGTCTCCACCCACGCACTGGCCGTCGTGGAACGAACCCCCGGAGACCGCTGGCTGATCAGCACGTTCCACAACATGATCCCCGCGCCGCGGCCGGCGCCCGCACCTCAGGAGACCTCCGTGGCAGAGCCCACCGCACCCGAGACCGCCGCCCGACCGAAGCTCCGGCACCTGGCCATCGTGGCCCGCGATCCGGAGAAGCTTGCCGACTTCTACTCCTCGGTCTTCGCGATGGAACTCTTCCACCGCGACCCGGACGGCAGTTGCTTCCTGTCCGACGGCTACCTCTCCCTTGCCCTGATCAAGCACCAGTTGGACGGCGACACCCCGGTCGGCATGAACCACTTCGGGTTCCACATCGAGGACACGGCCGCCGTCTCCGCCGCCTTGGTGGAGACCGGGGCGCCAACGCCCGCCGAGCGCTTCACCAATCGCCCCTTCGCCGAGTACCGGGGAATGGACCCCGAGGGCAACTGGTTCGATCTGTCCGAACACGGTTTCGGAGGCCCTCGCCCGAACACGGGGGACTGACCACCGGCACGCCAGACATGCCTCTCGGCCGGGGCCGTGTTCCGGCCGAGAGCACAGCTCGGCGTGCCGGAGTTCGCCGGGCGTCCAAACCGGTCGGAAGCGACGTGCACGAAGCACGTGAGCCGGTCCGACGACAGCGACGGCGATCACCCGCCCCAGCCCCCGACGGACATGTGAACCCAGTTCTCTACACTCCCGCCATGAGCAACCACACCCCCACCCCGCTGGCCGTCACAGCCGTCGACGCCATCGAGAACGTCAGCGGCACCTACCCCGGCCAACGGCGCGTGCACGCCCGCGGTTTGTGCTTCGACGCCACCTTCACCCCCTCCGGCGAAGCCGCCTCCCTCACCACCGCGGCCCACCTGGGGTCCGGCCCGACGCCCGTCGTCGTGCGCTTCTCCAACTCCAACACCAACCCCACGGTGCCCGACGGTGTGCGGGCCGGCCGCGGTCTCGCCGCGCGCTTCTTCCTCCCGGACGGCAGCACCACGGACCTCGTCTCCGTGAACATCCCGGTGTTCTTCGCCGCCACCCCCGAGCAGTTCCTGGAGCTGCTCGACGCCTTGAAGAAAGACCCCAGCACCGGGGCCCCCTCCCCGGAGAAGGTCAAGGCGTACGCCGCCGCCCACCCGACCGCCGCGGCCGGCCTGCAGGAAGCGGCCCGGATGCCCATCCCCGTCAGCTACGGCACCGCCCGCTACTGGGCCATCCACGCCTTCGTCTGGGTGGACCCGGACGGAGGGCGCCACCCGGTCCGGTACCGCTGGGAGCCCGACACCGGGCTACAGGAACTGTCCGAGCAGGAGGCCGCGGTCAAAGACCCCGAGTACCTCGCCGAGGAGTTGCTCCGCCGCCTCGCCGACGGCCCCGTCGGTCTCACCCTCCGTGTTCAGCTCGGCAAGGACGGCGACCCCACCGACGACCCGACGAAGGCGTGGCCCGCCGACCGTCCCGAGATCGTCGCGGGCCACCTGCGGATCACCGCCCCGGTGACCGACCAGGACCACTGGGCCGCGCAGGTCTACGACCCCACGCGCATCACCTCCGGCATCGAACTCTCGGACGACCCGGTCCTCGCGTTCCGCAGCCAGGCCTACGCCGTCTCCTACGGGCGTCGCACCGAAGGGAACTGACCAAGCCCGGGTGGACGAACCGGGGTTCGTCCACCCGGCCCGCACGCCAGGTGCACGCGCGTCCAAGATGCCGACGGCTACAGCCGCTTGCACCGATCGGCAGGACCCGGCTGTCGGCCAAGCCGCGGAACCGACGACGACCGATTCCGCCGGTGGGCACTCAAGGGCCGATGCACGACGTTTCGGCCACCCACTATGGGCAGCGCCGACATTGGACGTCGCCGACCATCTCTGAAGTGCCCGGCAGTGGAGCGCCCTCTGCGTCCGAGCGGCGCGAACACCGCCTTCAAATTCGCAAACACAGAAGCCACCCGGTCGCCGACTCCGGACCGGGAAGCGGCAACGGGCACTGGGCAACCTGTCGAAGCGCGCGGCTCGGCCCGCCAGGCCACGTTTGGCGCTCCTATGCCGCACACCCGATCAAAGAACACAGCCCGGCCGACCGCTTCGCCGGAATGGTCCGCTTACAAGCGGATCGACTTCGTGAAGTCGATCACAGTACGGAGGTTGTTCTCCCTCCCGCCTCTGTCGGGATGCTGTGATTCTGCTTGAACTCGCAAGCATTTCTTGCCCTCCCGTACACCGCACACAGTCGGCACACCGTTGCCCGTGCACGCACCAGGAGTAGAGCTACCGCATGCGTTCTGAGCTCAAGTCACCCCCGAAGAAAACCACCGCCTCCGCTCGCGGAAACGCCCCCATCAAGCGCATCGCCACCGTCGGCGCGCTGACCCTCGCCTCGATCCTGTCCTTCGTCTCACCGGCGAGCGCCGCGACAGACATCAGAGGCACCGAATCGTGGAGCACGGACAAGCTGTTGATGAGCCTGTGCACCGGCTCGACCAGCAAGACGTACTGGTTCATCGACGTCAACACCGGCAAGCTGGGGAAGGACACCACGAACGGCCTTCCTGCCAAGAGCCTCCCGTCGGGTTACGAGCGCTTCGAGGGCTCGTGCCGCTACCCGGAGTCGTCGAGCTGGACCTGGACCGGCTCGGACAGCAGGATCACCGAACCCCTGGTGAACTGCGCCTACGGCTCGACACTCAGCCAGACCGTCCAGGCGAACGGAAGCACCACGAGCACCACGACCAACAGCGTCTCCGGCTCGATCGGCGTCGAATGGAACATCATCGAGAAGGTCCTCTCGATCGAGGCCGGCGCCAGCTACCAGCGCAGCTGGTCGTACGCGAAGCAGTCGGGCTGGTCCGTCTCCACCACCATCACCGTGAACCCGCGCCGGACGGGCTGGCTGGTGCTGCGCCCGGAGATGCGCACGGTGCGCAGCAACCCGATCTTCCACGTCGACAGGTACTCGTGGGGCAAGTCGGGTGGTGGTCAGGAGAACACCACCACCTGGCGCGGCCGCAGCTACAACGAGATCAGCTCCCGTGGCGCCTACTACGACGCCAAGGGCAACGTGCTCAACTCCCAGGGCAAGCCCTCCGGCAAGTACGTGGCCTATGACCGTGCGGTGACCAGCTCGGACTGCTGACGCACAACGCGGCGAGAACTTTTCCGTGCCGGACGGTGGCCTTCCAGCGGCCTGGCTCCGGCACGGAAAGGCTCGCCCGACGAACGGCGTCACCTGGTCGCGGCTCCCGCGAAGCCTGGGCCATGCTGCCGGGATGCCCGCTTCGAGGCTGCTCGGCGGTGAAAGCCGGTCGGTGGCCCCACACCGGCGCCGGCGCCGTGTCGGGCCCTGTGTGACGTGCCGGCCCCGGACACGCAGCCCGGCACACCCTGGGAACCAGCCCCTGCCCCACCGCGGACCAACCTCTGGTCCCCGGCGTTGGCTGACACATGGTCAACCCCCGTATCGACCCGCAGTGGAACAGCCGTGCACCCCCGCCGACGGAGCCTGTTCGTGTCAGGCGGGGGTGTCCGACAGACCGAGGCGTTACGCGCCCAACAGCGGCAGCGGAGCGAAGGTGTGCCCCTCCCAGAGTCGACGGGCGGCCTCCTCCGGGTACGCGGCGACCGCCGGCTCGGTGTCGAGGACTTGCACGAGACGCTGCTCGGGGTCGTACGCGGGCCAGCCCGGATCTCCGGTGACGGCGAAGGCCGTCCAGGCGGAACGGAACCGGGCGGAGAGGGCCTCGGTCTCCGGCGACGGGACGGGCCCGGTGAGCATGGCGCCGAGCCCTCCGTAGACACCGAAGGTCAACGGCACGTCCAGGCCGTGACAGGCTCCGAGGGCCCCGCCTCCGGCGGGGGCCGGGAACGTCAGCTCGTACACGTGCGCCCGGCCCCCGCCCGCCACCTGAGCCTCCGCCAGGTGCAGCGACGGCATCCGGAACAGCCAGTCGGACTGCACCAGTTCGAACAGGTACTCCGCCGAGGCGTCCGGGAAAGCGGCACGATAGGCCCGCTCGCTCTCCGGCACCGGCCCGAACAGGCCCAGCGCCAGCGACGCCAATCCCTCGTCCACCCGGCCGAGGAGACCACCGAGCATGAGGAAGAGGCGGAACTCGTCCCGGTTGTGCCCGACGATCAGCTCCACATCCTGTGCGGCTCCACCGGCGAGGGCCTGCCACGGTGCGGCGGGCAGGACCTCGCCGTCGACCACGGGCGAGAACGGGGTCGGGGTGAGAGCGACCGCTCCCCAGCGCTCCACGTACCCCCTCATCCGGGAACCGAGTGCGGCTCCCGCCTCGGGCAGCTTGCGCGGGTCCACACCGGACAGGTCCGCGACCGTCGGCCGCAGCCCCAGCCCGCCGGCCAGTTCCTCGGCGATGTCCGCGGCCAGCGCGCCGGAGAAGAACGTGCCAGGGACGCTCTGGGCGATCGCCCGCCGGAACAGACCCCGGGCGCGCGGCATGACCATCAGCGCGGCGATGGACCCCGCACCGGCCGACTCACCGAAAACGGTGACCTGGTCGGGGTCACCACCGAAGGCGGCGATGTTCTCGCGCACCCACTCCAGCGCCGCCACCTGGTCGAGCAGCCCGCGGTTCGCGGGAGCGCCCTCGATCAGGGCGAACCCCTCGATGCCGACTCGGTAGTTGAGGGTCACCACGACCACCTGACCGTCACGGGAGAGGCGGCTGCCGTCGTAGGCCGGGTCGTCGGCGGAGCCGAACTTGTACGCGCCGCCGTAGATCCACACCATGACCGGCCGTCGTGCACCCGAATCCGCTTCCGGCGTCCACACGTTGACCGTCAGCCAGTCGTCACCGGCCGGCACACCACCGGGCGGAGCCGCCTCGGGTCCCATCGTTTCCTGGGGAGGCGGAGGCCCGAACGCGAACGCCTCCCGCACACCGTCCCATCCGCCCACCGGTCGCGGCTCGGCGAAGCGCGCCTCACCCACCGGCGGCAGCGCGTACGGGATGCCGCGGAAGACGTCCAGGTCACCCTCACGACGGCCGCGGACCGCGCCCGCGGCGGTCGCGACCTCACAGAACTGGTTCTCGCTCATACCGACCCATCCTGCATCGAAGTTATTGAACTATCAAACAGCCGCATACGGAAACACGCCGGAAGCGCGACGCAACACCATTGACACCCGCCCCGCCCGACCCGAGACTCATGGCCAACCCCTAGTGAAGCATGGTTCACCAGGCGAACACTTCTCCTGTTTCAGAGCGCCCCACATCTCCAAGGACGAAGATGAACCCCTCCCCCGCGCCGGCCGCGTCCTGCCCCCCACGGCACACGTTCCGCACGGTCTTCCCGGTCCTGGCCCTGTGCTGGCTGGCCGTGTTCTTCGACGGCATGGACGTCAACATCTACGGCGCCGTCATGCCGCACATGCTCGACGACCCCTCGCTCGGGCTGACCCCGGCCGCCGCCGGCACCATCGGCAGCTGGACCACGTTCGGCATGCTCATCGGCGCACTCACCGCCGGAAACCTCACCGACTGGCTCGGTCGGCGGATGATGCTGGTGGCGAGCGTGTCGTTGTTCTCCGCCGGCTCGGCGATCTGTGCCGTGGCCCCGGGCATCGGCCTGTTCGGAGCGGGCCGGTTCGTCGCCGGTCTCGGTCTCGGCGGGCTCATGCCGCTGTGCCTGGCGATGGTGATGGAGTTCGCGCCGCCTCGCAGGGTCGCCCTCACCACCGGTCTGCTCATGACGTCGTACCACTTCGGGGGTATGGCGGCCACCGGCCTCGGCCTGAGCCTGGCTCCGGCCGCCGGCTGGCGCTGGGTGTTCTGGGCGGGTGTGCTCCCCGCCATGATCGCCGTACCGCTGCTGCTCAAGCTGCTGCCCGAGTCGCCCGGCGTCCTGCTGGCCCGCGGCGAGCGCGAGAAGGCGGACGCGGTCGCGGATCGGTACGGCCTCGCCCGGCCCACTCCGGTCGCGGCCCCGGCCTCGGGTGCGGCCGGCCGTCTCGCCGCCATCCGCGCACTGTTCCACCCCCGGTCGCGCTGGGCGACCCCGCTGCTGTGGCTCGCCTCCTTCAGCGGGCTGCTCCTGGTGTACGGCGTCAGCACCTGGCTGCCGCAGATGATGCGCGCCTCCGGCTACGGACTGAACTCGTCCGTCAGCTTCCTGCTCGTCATCAACGCGGGTGGTGTCGTGGGCCTGCTGATCGCGGGCCGCACCGCCGACAAGTTCGGCGCGGTGCGTGTGTCGGCGATCTGGTTCGTCCTGACCGCCGTCGGAGCCCTGCTGCTCAAGTCCCACCTGCCACTCGGCGTCACGTACGTCGTGGTCGCCGTCACCGGGGTGTGGCTGTTCAGCGCCCAGGTCATGGTCTACGCGGCCACCAACACCGTGTACCGCGACAGCGAGCGGGCCGCGGGGCTCGGCTGGGTCACCGGCATCGGCCGTACCGGCGCGGTCGTCGGCCCCTGGCTGATCGGCCACCTCGCCACCAACGGCAACCAGAGCTGGGGCTTCACCACCTTCGCCCTGGCCGGACTCGTGGGCGCCGTCGCCATCTCCCTGGTGCCGCTCGCCCAGCGGATCACCCGGAGCGAGAACCCCACCCCTGCTCCCCTCGCGGCGGCCACGGCCGGCGCCGCGGACAACTGACGCGCAGTTACCCCTCTCAGGCACGCTCTCACTCCAACCCCCACACGAAGTGGAGTCGGCATGTTCCTGCGTACCCGGTCCTCTCTGGGACGTCTCCCCCAGGCCCTGGCGGTGGCAGCCGCGGCCTTGGCTCTGATCACCACCGCCGTGGCCGCCGCCCCCTCCCCCGCGCGGGCGGCAGCTCCGGACGTGGCGGTCACCAAGGACCTCGCCTACGCCCCGGCCCAACCGCCCGGCACCCAGGGCCATCTGCTGGACCTCTACGTCCCCCGGTCCGACCGACCGCTCCCGTTGGTCATCTTCACCAGTGGCTCGGGCTGGCTGGCCGACAGCGGTCGATCGGGCGCCGACAAGGTCGCCGCGCAACTCAACCCGCACGGATACGCCGTCGCGGGTGTGGCGATCCGCTCCAGCGGACAGGCGCGGTTCCCGGCCCAGCTGTACGACATCAAGGGCGCCATCCGCTGGCTGCGCGCGAACGCAACGACGTACAACCTGGACCCGAACCGCGTCGCGATCATGGGCGACTCGTCCGGCGGCTGGGCCACGGCGATGGCCGCGGTCACGGGAGACATCCCGGCGCTGGAAGGCGATGTCGGCCCGCGCGGCCCCTCCAGCGCCGTCCAGGCGGCCATCCCCTTCTACCCGCCGACCGACTTCCTTCAGATGGACGCGCACATGCCGGACAACTGCCGGGAGTTCAACTCGGCGTTCGGCCTGACGAACTGCCATTCCGACGCCCGGTCCCCGGAATCCCGGTTGCTCGGCTGTACCATCACCGCCTGCGCCGGTACAGTCGCCGCCGCCAACCCGCTCACCTACGTGGGCAAGCGGCACACCCCGCCGTTCCTCATCCTGCACGGGAAGCGGGACTCCATCGTCCCGTACCACCAGAGCAGCATCCTGTACGACAAGCTCGCTGCCTCGGGCGACGACGCACGTCTGCTCTCCTTCCCCGCGGCCGGGCACGGCACGGACTTCGCGATGCTCAGCGACGACGCGACCCGGGAGGGCGCCTACGAGCAGACCGCCAAGGGCGGACGGACCACTCCACCGCGTCCCGTGACACCGACCTGGCAGACCGTCATCGCGTTCCTGGAACAGAGCACCGCGGCCAAGTCCCACTGAAGCGCCCAGAGTTCAGAGCACCAGACACCCGCAGACGAACCGGGAGACATGGATGCGTCACTACTGGAAGCGATTACTGGCGGCCGGTGCCGTCACCTCACTCGTCGTGGTGGGAGGGCCGGTGGCCAACCAGCCCGTGGCCCTCGCCGCCGCGAACACCACGGCGTGGCAGAACGGCGGTTTCGTCGTCGACACCCCCAACGTGGTCCGCCGGTCGAACATCGTGCTCGCCCGCGCGAACACCGCCGCGAGCGAGTTCGTCCCCCTGGGCAACGGCACGCTCGGCGCCGCCGCCTGGGCGGCGAACGGATTCACCGCCCAGCTCAACCGCAACGACACCTTCCCCAGCCGCAAGTCACCGGGCTGGGTCACCATTCCCGGCCTCGCCGGACTCACCGGCGCCTCCGACTTCACCAGCCGGCTCGATCTGTACGACGGAACACTGCACCAGTCCGGTGGCGGCATGACCCTGCGGGCGTACGTGCGGGCGGACACCTCGCAGCTCGTCGTCGACGTCACCGGTGCCGACCCGAACAGCGCGCAGACGGCGCAGGTGCAGCTGTGGAGCAGCCGCTCTCCCAGCGCGCAGGCCTCCGGTGCGGTGGCGACGCTGTCGGAGACCTGGACCGACAGCGGTGTGTCCGGCGCCTCCGGACAGACCTTCGGGACACTCGCCGGGATCAGCGCGGGCGGACGCGACGTCACCGCTTCCACGCCCGACTCCCGCACCGGGCAGGTGAGTTTCCGGCCCAACAGCGACGGGTCGTTCCGCGTCGTCGTGGCGTCCCCGGCCTGGACCGGCGGCGACGCGATCGGCACCACGAGGACCCTGCTCGGCAGCGACCTGACCCGCCCCTCCGCAGACCTCGCCGCAGGCCATCTCGCCTGGTGGCACGCCTACTGGAACTCGGTGGGTCTCATCAGGATCTCGTCGGCCGACGGCTCCGGCGAGTACTTCGAGAACATGCGCACCCTCTACCTGTACAACATGGCCGCCTCCAACCGCGGCTCACTGCCCGGCAGTCAGGCCGGCGAGGCGAACCTGTTCAACCCGAGCCAGGACAGCCAGCCCTGGTACCCCGCGGGCTACTGGTTCTGGAACCTGCGCATGTACGTCCAGGCCAACATCTCGGCCGGCGCCTTCTCCCTCAACACCCCGGTCTTCGACCTCTACCGCACCAACATCGACAACATCTCCGCCTGGACCAGGGCCCACTTCCCCGGCCTGCAGGGGCTGTGCGTGCCGGAGACGATGCGGTTCAACGGCAACGGCTACTACGCCCCGGGGCAGGCGGAGAGCAACGCCTCCTGTGACTCGCTCATCACCCCGTCCTACAACTCCCAGACGGTCACCACGGGCGCCGAGATCGGCATGTGGGTCTGGCAGACGTACCTGATGACCGACGACAGGTCCTTCCTGACGCGGTACTACCCGCTGATGAAGGGCGCGGCGCAGTTCCTGCTGTCGCACGCCACGACCGGGGCGGACGGTCTGCTGCACACGACCTCCAACGCGCACGAGACACAGTGGGCGGTCAACGACCCGACGACGGACGTGACGGCGATGCGGGCCCTGTTCCCGGTCGTGGTGTCGGCGGCTCAGACGCTGGGCGTCGATGCCGACCTGGTCTCGGCGCTGCGCACCGCGATCCCGAAGCTCCGTCCACTGCCCAGGACGGACACCGCGACCAAGACCCAGGTGCTCGGCCCGTCCTCCGACGCCTCCGGCACGAACATGATCGCCCTGTCCGCCCAGCCGACGGCCACCCAGCACAACGCCGAGAACCTGGGGCTCGAACCGGTCTGGCCGTACGGGCTGATCGGGGACAGCGGCAACGACTCCGACCTGGGCAAGAGGACCTTCACGTACCGCAGTTACGTCACCCGCAGCGACTGGAGCTTCGACGCGCTCCAGGCGGCCCGACTCGGTCTGGGTGACCAGATGCGCACCGCGATGACGGCCAACGTCGCCAAGTACCAGGTCTTCCCGAACGGCCTGGCCAGCTGGAACGCCCAGCCGCAGACGCCGTATCTGGAGCAACAGGGCGTCAACGCGGCCTCCGTCGCCGAGGGACTCGTGCAGAACTACGACGGGCTTCTTCGCATCGCGCCGGGCTGGCCCGGTTCCTGGGATGCCGACGGGACGGTGTACATCCAGCACAAGGGCAGGGCTCATGTGCAGATCCGCGGCGGGACGCTGGTGACGGTGGCGGTCCAGGCCGGCGCGAGCGGTGACATCACCGTACGCAATCCGTGGCCCGGCCAGAACGTCATGGTGGTCGACAGCTCCGGGGGGACGGTGCTCTCCGGCCAGAACGGCGCCACGCTCACGATTCCGGCCACGTCCGGGACGTCGTACCTGATCCAGCGGCCCTCGGCCCCCACCACGTCCCTCCCCTTCGCCGCGGTGAGCGGAAGCCCCGCCACCACGCCGAAGAGTTTGGGCAGCAGGGTCATCGGTCTGTCCCGCTGAGCACGGCACGGGACGGGCTTCTCACAACGGACGGGATCACCATGCCCTGGTGGGACGTGCAAAAGGGCCGTGCTCCCCCGTCAGCCCTTCACCGTCCTGAACAACCGGCCGGTCTCCTCGCCCGGGTCCTTCGGGACGGTGTATCCCGTCTCGTCCCTGATCTCGTCGAAGTGGTCCCGCACGTCCTCCATCGACAGGGCCGGGTTGAAGTAGCCGTCCGTTCTGCCGACGAAGTACCGCGCGACATGACCGGCGCCCACCGTGTACATCTCGCCGGAGACAGGGCAGCCCTCGTGCGCCAGGTACGCCACGACCGGGGCGACCAGCGCCGGATCGAGCTTGTCGACGAAGGACTTCATACGTTCCACGGTCATCGCCTGCTCGGCGCGCTCAGGCTCTCGTTCGGGGACCTTCCCCTGCGCTCCGGTTCGCGTCATGGACTGGGTGAGCATGCGGGTGAGCGCGATCGGGGCCACGGCGTTGACCTTGATGCCGTGTGCGGACCCCTCGGCAGCCAGGACGCGGGTGAGGCCGATGAGACCCGTCTTGGCGGCGCCGTAGTTGCTCTTGTCCGTGGTGCCCAGGAGTCCGGCCGCCGAGGTGGTGTTGACCACACGGCCGTAGCCCTGCTCCCGCATGACGTCCCACGCCGGCCGGGTGACGAAGAAGGCGCCCTTCAGGTGTACGTCGAGGACGGGATCGAGCAGGTCGGACGTCATCTCGTGGAAGGGCGCGTCCCGCAGGATGCCCGCGTTGTTGACGACGATGTCCACGGTGCCGTAGGCGTCCAGGGCGGTACGGACGACGGCCTGCCCGCCCTCGGGCGTCGCCACGCTGTGCGTGTCGGCCACCGCCTCGCCGCCCAGGTCACGTATCTCCCGGGCCACGTTCTCGGCAGGACCTTCGTCCGTCCCTTCGCCGGCCGTCGACCCGCCGGTGTCGTTGACCACGACACGTGCTCCGCGCGACGCCAGCAGCAGGGCGTACTCCCTGCCCAGCCCGCCGCCCGCGCCGGTGACGAGCGCGACCCTGTCGTCGAATCCGAGGTCGCTCATGCGCGGTCCCAGGTGACCGGCATCAGCTCCGGACCACGCGTGGAGACGCCCGACTTCCACACGACGTCGTCCGCGGAGTCGGCGAACCGCAGACCCGGCAGCCGGGTCAGCAGGGTGTGGAGGGTGACCTGGAGTTCCATCCGGGCCAGCGGAGCGCCGAGGCAGTGGTGGGCTCCGTGGCCGAACCCGATGTGGGGAGCTTCCTTGCGCGTCAGATCAAGCTCGTCGGGATCGGTGTAGACGGACTCGTCCCGGTTGGCCGAGGACCTGTCGACCACCACGGGCTCGCCCGCGCGAACCGTCACGCCACCCAACTCGACGTCCTCCAGGGCGTAGCGCGGCTGCGAGCTGCCTGCTCCGGCGGGGATGTAGCGCAGCAGCTCCTCCACAGCCCTGGGTACCAGGTCGAGGTCAGCACGCAGGGCCGCCAGCTGGTCGGGGTTGGTGAGCAGCAGGTAGACGAAGTTGGGGATCTGGGTGGCGGTG
Organism: Streptomyces sp. NPDC000878; assembly: GCF_053599695.1. Taxonomy (NCBI): domain Bacteria; kingdom Bacillati; phylum Actinomycetota; class Actinomycetes; order Kitasatosporales; family Streptomycetaceae; genus Streptomyces; species Streptomyces sp. NPDC000878. The sequence continues at coordinate 67,221 of NZ_JBSFMT010000040.1, forward strand.
GTCTCGTGGCCGGCCACGAGGATCGTCTCCGCCATCGTCAGCAGTTCCTCCTCGGAGAGGCGGTCCTCGGCGTCGCGGGCGGCGACGAGGGCGGACAGCAGGTCGTCCTTCGGTTCCTTGCGCCGCTCGGCGGTGAGGGCGGCGACGTACTCCCTCAGCTGTGCGCGGGAGTCGGCCACCTGCTCCCGGGTGAACTTGCTGGTGGACAGGTAGGCGTCCGCCCATCGCCGGAAGTCGGTCCGGTCCTCGAAGGGCACGCCGAGCAGTTCGCACATCACGGCGATGGGCAGCGGCAGTCCGAAGGCCTGGACAAAGTCCGCGGGCGCTCCCTCGGCGACCATGGTGTCGACGAGTCCGTCCGCGATCTGCTGCACGCGCGGCCGCAGTTGCTCGACGCGCCGGATGGTGAACGCCTTCGCCACCAGCCTGCGCAGCCGGCTGTGCTCGGGCGGGTCGAGGCTGATCATCGCTCCGGCGCCCGCCGGATAGGGGCGGGAACGGGGCTGGTCCCGGCCGACGGCAGCGGCGCGGCTGAAGCGCGGGTCCCCGAGGACGATCTTCACGTCCTCGTAGCGGGTTGCCAGCCAGGCCGGTTCGCCGTACGGCAACTGGACGCGGCACAAGGGCTGTTCGCGCCGCAACTCGGCGTACAGCGGGTCGAAGTCGAGCTTCTCGATGGCGAACGGATAGGCCCGGGGTTCTGTGACGGTCATGGGTGCCTCTCGATACGGTCGCGGTTCACCAGGTGACGGGCAGTTCGTGTACGCCGTAGATGCTCATGTCGCCGCGGAACCTCAACTCCTCGAAGGGAACCGCCAGTTGCAGATCCGGCAGCCTGCGGAGCAGGGTGGGCAGCGCGATCTCCAGTTCCGCGCGGGCCAGGATCTGGCCGATGCACTGGTGGGTGCCGTGGCCGAAGGCGACGTGCCCGCGGACATCGCGGCCGATGTCGAAGGCGTCGGGATCGGAGAGGAATCCGGGGTCCCGGTTACCGGCGGGCAGGTTGATGACCAGGCCTTCACCGGCCTTGATCAGCTGTCCGCCGATGGTGACGTCCTCGACGGCGATGCGGCCCACCAGGCTGTGCACGATCGTCAGGTGGCGCAGCAGTTCCTCCACCGCGCCCGCGACCACCTTCGGGTCGTCGGTGTCCCGGATCCGCGCGAGGTCATCGGGATGACGGAGAAGGAACAGGGTGCCCAGGGCGATCATGTTGGCCGTGGTCTCGTGGCCGGCGTTGAGCAGGAGGTAGCCGTTCATCGCCACCGTGTCGCGGTCGATGTCGCCGTTCGCGACATGCTCGCTCAGCAGACGGCTGATGAGGTCGTCGCCGGGCTCCGCCTCCTTGCGTGCGACCAGTTCCCGCAGGTAACCGAAGAGGGCCCCGCTCGCGGCGGTCCGCTCCGCCTGCGGGCGGTGCAGACTCATCATGACCGCCGTGTGCTGCTGGAAGATCGAGTGGTCCGCGTACGGCACTCCGAGCAGCAGGGAGATCACGAGGGACGGCACGGGCAGCGCGAAGTCACGCACGATGTCCGCCGGTTGGCCCTTGCCGATCATCTGGTCGAGGAAGTCGTCCACCATCTCCTGGATCCGCGGACGCATGGCCTGCACGCGTTTGACGGTGAAGTCCTTGGTCAGCATGCGGCGCAGCCGGGCGTGCTCCGGGTCGTCCATCCGCGGGAAGATCGGCGGCGCCCCCTCACCGCGTTCCTCCCCCTGGAGCCGACCGACGATGTCCGCGCTGATGCGAGGATCGGTCATGGCGGTCTTGATGTCCTCCAGCCGGCTCACCGCCCAGACCGTGTGGCCGCCCCACACCACCTTGCGCAGCCCCTCCGCCTCGCGCCACCGCGCGTATTCGGACGGTGGGTCGAAGGGGCAGCGGGCTGAGCGCTCACCGGGGAAGACAGGAAGTCCAGCCGTTTCGTCGGCGTCGGTCACCGTGCTCATCCATGCTCCTGGGTCGATGGGGAGGGGTTCACGCTGTTCTGGATCTCCACCCGCAGCCCGGCCAGCCAACTGCGTTCCGCGTCGATGCGCGCGATCCCGTGGTCGAGTGCGAGGCGGCTCCAGCGCTCCGTCCGCACGGACGCCAGCACGGCGACACGGTCACGGTTGACGGCCAGCACCCCGTCGCGGGCCTTGAGGACGCGCAGTTGTTCCCCGGGGCTCAGCCAGGCGAAGTTCACCAGCCGCGCATGGAACTCGCGCGACTGGTCCGCTCCGCCTTCGGGGAGTTCGGCCAGCATGTCGTGCAGAACCTCGCGCCCGACGTCGGTGATCGAGTAGACGTGCCGCGGCGGCTTGGCCTCCTGCTCCTCCGAACTGCGCAGCACCGCCCCGCCGTCGACGAACTGACGCAGCCGGGGATAGAGGGAGTTGTTGGACAACGTGTGTCCCGTCGCCGCCTCCACCTCTCTGCGCAGCTCGTATCCGTGGCGTGGTCCGCGGGCCAGCTCGGCCAAAAGGAGGATGTCGATCCACATGAAAGTTACCGTAACCTAGGTCTCCGTAACCTAGCAATCAGCACTCGCCCGACACCGCCGAGAACGAGGACGAAAACCATGCATGTGGAAGTGGAACTCGACGAGCCCAAATGCGTCGCCGCCGGTCAGTGCGTCCTGGCCGCTCCGGACGTGTTCGACCAGCGTGACGAGGACGGAGTGGCCGTCCTGCTCGACGACCGGCCCGGCCCGGATCTCCTCGACGGTGTGAAGGAGGCCGCGGCGCTCTGTCCCGCGGCGGCGATCCGTCTGGTCGAGCGGTGAGGCGGATCGTTGTCGTCGGCGCCTCGGCCGCGGGCCTCGCGGCGGCCGAGACGCTGCGCCGGGAGGGCTACGCCGGAACACTGACCCTCATCGGCGACGAGCCACACCAGCCCTACGACCGGCCGCCCCTGTCCAAACAGTTCCTCACCGGTCAGTGGGACATGGACCAACTGGCTCTGCGCGCCCCTACCGACCTGGACGCCCTCGGTCTCGATCTGCGTCTGGGCATCGCCGCGACCGGGCTGGATCCCGCCGCCCGGTCGGTGCAGCTGGCGGACGGATCGGCCGTGTCGTACGACGCTCTCGTCATCGCGACCGGCGTACGTCCCCGGCGACTGCCCGGCAGGGACGCGCATGTCCTGCGAACGCTCGACGACGCCCTCGCCCTGCGAGACCGGCTCGGTCCCGGGCGTCGGCTCGTCGTGGTCGGTGCCGGTTTCCTCGGCGCGGAGGCCGCCGCCACCGCGACCGCACTCGGTACGGACGTCACCCTGCTGGAACCCGCGCCGGTGCCCTTGGCTCATGTGGTGGGCCCCGAGGTCGGCCGGGTCCTCTCCCACGCCCACCAGGAGCGGGGCGTGGAGTTGCGCACCGGGGTGACGGTGTCGCACGTGACCGGCACCGGAGTGATCCTGGGCGACGGCGAGGTGGTCGAGGGCGACGAGGTACTGGTCTCGGTCGGTTCGCGGCCCAACACCGAGTGGCTGGCCGGCAGCGGGCTCGACGCGGGCGACGGTGTGGCGTGCGACGCGTACTGCGAGGCAGCCGCCGGAATCTACGCGGCCGGGGACGTGGCCCGCTGGTACAACCCGCTGTTCGCCACCTCCATGCGGATCGAGCACCGCACGAACGCCGCCGAACAGGGCATGGCCGCCGCCCGCAACCTGCTCGCCGCGCCGGAGGCACGCAAGGCGTTCGCGCCGGTGCCGTACTTCTGGTCGGACCAGTACGACATGAAGATCCAGGCGTACGGGTATCTGCGCGGCCATGACGAAGTCGCCGTGGTGGAGGGCGACTTGGGCGAGCGCCGCTTCGTGGTGGCCTACCGCACCGGCGACCGTCTGAGCGGCGTCCTGGGCGTGGGCGTCACACCGAAGGCCCTGCGTGGCTGGCGACAGGCACTGACCGCGGACACCCCTTGGCACGAGGTCGCGGTGAACGGGACGGGCACGCCGCCCACCGTCGAGAGCGCCTCGACCGGAGTGCCGCGGTGAGCCACGGCAGGGACCTGCTCATCTCTGCGTGCCTGCCGATCCCGGTCGTCCACGACGTACGAGCGCCATCGGCTCTTCCGCTCCCCTCCCCCACGCCCCGGAGGCCTGACCCATGTCCTTCCCACCGCCCCTGACATCCGAGGCCGAGGCCTCGGGCGGACGGCGCGCGAACGTCCTGGTGGCGGTTCTCGCCTTCACCGGAGTCGCCGTCGCACTGGTCCAGACGCTCATCATCCCGATCATCCCCCACCTCCCCGAGTACCTGGACGCCCCCGCCTCCGACGCCGCCTGGGCGCTCACCGCCACCCTGCTGTGCGGCGCCGTCGCCACCCCCGTGATGGGCCGGCTCGGCGACATGTACGGCAAGCGCCGCATGCTGCTCATCGGCGTCGCCGTGCTGGTGGCGGGATCCGTGATCTGCGCGCTCAGCGAGTCGCTCGCACCGATGATCGTCGGTCGTGCGCTGCAGGGTCTGGCGAACGGGGTCATCCCGCTCGGGGTGAGCATCCTGCGGGACGAGGTGCCCGCCGAGCGCCTCCCCGTGGCCACGGCCGTGATGCTCGGCTCCCTGGGTGTCGGCGGTGCGCTGGGCCTGCCCGCGTCCGCGCTGATCGCCGACACGTTCGACTGGCACGTGCTGTTCTGGACCTCGGCCGCTCTGGGCGCACTCGCCCTCCTCCTCGTCCTGCTGTTCGTGCCCGAGTCGAAGGTGCGCCCCGGTGGGCGCGTCGACCTCACGGGCGCCGTCGGCATGGGTATCGGCCTGGTCTGTCTGCTGCTCGCGATCTCCAAGGGCACCGACTGGGGCTGGGGCGACGGCACCACCCTCGGCCTCCTCGCCGTGGCCCTGGTCGTCCTCCCGCTGTGGGGCTGGTTCGAGCTGCGCACGCCCCAGCCCATGGTGGACCTGCGCACCAGCGCACACCCCCAGGTCCTGTTCACCCATCTCGCCGGACTGGCCTTCGGGTTCGCGCTGTTCGCGCTCAACCTGGTCCTGCCGCAAGTGCTCCAGTTGCCGAAGGCCACGGGCCACGGGCTGGGCGAGTCCCTCACCGCGGCGGGCCTGGCGATGGCCCCGCAGGGGCTGGTCATGCTGGCCGTCGCCCCGCTCTCCGCCCGGGTCACCAGGACCCGGGGGCCGAAGACGACCCTGATGATCGGCGCCGTGGTCGTGGGAGTGGGCTACCTCCTCATCATGGTGCTGATGTCCGCCACCTGGACACTGATCATGGCCTCCTGCGTGGTCGCCATGGGCGTCGGCTTCGGCTACGCCGCGCTGCCGACCCTCGTCATGGATTCCGTTCCGGTGTCGGCGACCGCCGCGGCCAACAGCCTCAACGCCCTGATGCGGTCCATCGGGACCACCACCTCCAGTGCCCTGGCCGGGGTGCTCCTCGCCCATATGACGATCGATTTCCACGGCGTGGAGGTGCCCTCGGAGAACGGCCTGCGCGCCGTGCTGGCGATCGGCGTCGCTGCCGCCGCCGTCGCCCTGGCTGTCGCCTCCTTCATCCCACGACACCGACCCGATGCCGGTGTCGCACCGGCGGACGCGATGGTCGAGAAGGCCGGTCTGCTTCCTTCGACCGACGCCGACTGATCCATCGCGGACCGAGCGTCCACACCCCACTCATCACCTTCTGACTGGAGGTCCGGGCGTCCGAGGGCGGTGACCAGCTCACCGACGAGGAGATCCTCTCCACTCGCAAGGTGATGGTGGCGGCCGGCCACGAGACGACGGTCCAGGTTCATGCCCGGGCGCCACCAGCGCACATCCCGGAGCAGCCCACCCCACGCGCCGGCGTGACACCGAGACATCACTTCCCGCGATGCCGCTGCCAGAAGGGCACGAGAGTGCCTCCGTGTCCTCGGCCATGCCCCGGAACTCGCCGCGCGCCGATCTCGGAAATCCGCCAAGAGGAGGATTCCGATCCGGATGTGGCACGGTTACAGTGACCTAGGTCTCCGTAACCTAAGACACCGTAACCCTTGATGCCCCACGCCTCCCATCAGGAGTACCGATGAGCATTCCGAGCGGAACCCACGACGGTAACGACCTCCCCTCCTTCCCCGGCGGACGCTCGTCCGGCTGCCCCTTCGACCCCCCGGCCGAGTACACGCAGTGGCGTCTGGACGAGGGGTTATCACGCGTGCGGACGTCGCACGGCAAGACCGCCTGGGCCGTAAGCCGGTACGAGGACGCCCGAATGGCGCTGAGCGACTCGCGGATCAGCGCGGACACCCGCCGGTACCCCGCGCTGACGGCCAGTGCCCAGGACATGAAGATGCCGCCGGCGTTCCCACGTCAGGACGACCCCGAGCACGCCCGCACCCGCCGCATGCTGACCGGCGAGTTCACCGTCAAACGCATGGAAGCGATGCGACCGCAGCTGCGGCGCCTGGTCGACGGCATCCTCGAAGAGATGATCAGCGAAGGACGACAGCCGACCGACCTCGTGCGCGCCTACGCGCTGCCCGTGCCCTCGCTGGCGATCTCACTGCTGCTCGGGGTGCCGTACGAGAACCACGCGTTCTTCCAGGAACACGCCTCCACCCTCGCTCGTCTCGACGCACATGTGGACGAACGGACGGCCGCACGGCGGGAACTCTTCGACTTCATCGTGAACCTGGTGAAACAGAAGGAAAGCGAACCGGGCGACGACCTGATCAGCCGGTTGCTCACCGACCGCGTCGCCACCGGAGAGCTCGACCACGCGGAAGTGGCCATGATCGCCCAGATCCTGCTGCACGCCGGGCACGAGACCACGGCCAACATGATCGGGCTGGGGACGCTGGCCCTGCTGCGCCATCCCGACCAGGCCGCCCGGATCCGCGACACCGACGACCCCGGTGTGATCGCGGGCGCCGTCGACGAACTCCTGCGCTATCTGACCATCGCCCAGGACATGGTGTGGCGGGTGGCGACCGAGGACCTCACCATCGGGGGGCAACTCGTGCGCGCGGGAGACCTGTTGACCATCAACCTTCCCGCCGCCAACCGGGACCCCTTCTTCCAGGGCCCCGACGACCTCGACATCGACCGCAACTCACGCGGTCACCTCGCCTTCGGCCACGGCATCCACCAGTGCCTCGGTCAGTCCCTGGCCCGTGTCGAACTCCAGGAGGCCTTCCCGGCGCTGCTGCGCGCGCTGCCGAACCTTCGCCTGGCAGTACCGCTGGAGGAGGTCAGGTACCGGCACGACATGGCCACCTTCGGAGTCCACGAACTGCCCGTCACCTGGTGACCTCGACTCCGACTGGTCCCACCACGCCCGTTGCCCTGATCGCCCGTTCCGTACGGCCGTCGCAGGCGGCTCCCCCCACACGGAGGCCTGATCCATGTCCCCCACGCAGCCCGCTCCCGCCGACGCCGGGAAATCCGCCCACTTACCCGCGAACATCCTGGTGGCGGTTCTCGCCTTCGCCGGGATCACGGACGCTCTGACGCAGGCGCTGGTCTTCCCGATCGTCCCTCACCTCCCGCGATACCTGAACGCCTCGGCGTCGGACACCGCCTGGACCGTCACCGTCATCCTGCTGTGTGGTGCCGTCGCCACACCGGTGATGGGACGGCTCGGCGACATGTACGGCAAGCGCCGCATGCTCCTGATCAACATGGGACTGCTGGTGGCGGGCTCGGTGATCTGCGCCCTGAGCGACTCACTCGCCCCGATGATCGTCGGCCGTGCGCTGCAGGGCCTGGCGAACGGGATCATCCCCCTCGGCATCAGCATCCTTCGTGAGGAGACGCCCGCCGGACGGCTCCCCATGGCGACCGCCGTCATGCTCGGCTCCCTCGGGGTGGGCGCCGCCATAGGCCTGCCCACCGCCGCGCTCATCGCCGACAAGGTCGACTGGCACCTGCTGTTCTGGATCGGGGGCGCCCTGGCCGCCGTCGCCACCCTCCTCGTCGTCCGGTTCGTACCCGAGTCGAAGGTGCGCACCGGGGGACGTGTCGACATCACCGGCGCCCTCGGCATGACGGCGGGACTGGTCTGCCTGCTCCTCGCCATCTCCAAGGGGGAGGACTGGGGCTGGAGCAGCGGCACCACTCTCGCCCTGTTCGCGGCGGCCGGCATCGTCGTACCGTGGTGGGGCTGGTACGAACTGCGTACCCCGCACCCCATGGTGAACCTGCGCACCGCAGCGCACCCCCAAGTGCTGTTCGCCAACCTCGCCGCGGTGGCGATCGGATTCACCCTCCTGGCCATGCAACTGGTTCTGCCGCAGGTTCTCCAGTTGCCGGAAGCCACCGGCTACGGGCTCGGCACCACCCTCGTCGTGACGGGTCTGGTGCTGGCCCCCCAGGGGCTGATGCTCATGGCGGCCTCCCCTCTCTCCGCCCGCGTCACCAGGGCCAGGGGACCGAGGTTCACCCTCATGCTCGGCTCGTCGATCATCGCCCTCGGCTACCTCGTCTGCATGGTGATGATGTCCGAGGTCTGGCAGCTCATCCTGGCCTCCTGCATCGTCAGCGTCGGCACCGGACTCGCCTACTCCGCGCTGCCCATGATCATCATGGACGCGGTCCCCCTGTCCGAGACCGCCGCCGCCACGAGCCTGAACGCGCTGATGCGGGCCATCGGCAACACGGTCGCCAGTGCCGTGGCGGGCACGGTCGTCGCCCACATGACCATCGACTTCCATGGTGCGGAACTGCCCTCCGAGGACGCGCTGCGGATGGTGCTGGCGATAGGGGTCGCCGCCGCGGCGGTGGCCTTCGCCGTGGCGACCCGTATCCCCCGCCCGAGGTCGGGGAACGCCGTCCCTGGCTCCCGGCACATCGTGGAGACGGCCGCGAGAGGGCCGGTTTCCGACGTCTGACGGCCGGCAGGGCGGCATGACGGGTCCAAGACCCGGTGATCGCTCGCGCAGCGACAGGTCCCGAACGACACGGCGACGTCGCTGCGCGAGCGGATGCTGGTCGAGATCACGGTGAGGTCGGTGGCCCACAACCGGTTCGGCGCGGGCGCGGTGCAGCCGCGCTGCGCAGTCGGCCGGCGGATCGAACAGGCAGCGGGCAGAGCGCTCACCGGGAAAAGGGAAGACCGGCCGCTTCGTCGATCCCGGTCACAGTGCTCATCCGTACTCCGGGGCCGTTGTCGACAAGACGTACGGCGATCCCCCGGACGGGACGGGAGGAAGCCTGCGGGTCACGGCGCTCGTCATCGGCGTTCCTCGTCGCTCCACGGCTCGGACGCACCGGCTGTCCGCTGGATTTCCGCCCGCAGTTCGGCCAGCCAGGCGCGGTCGGAGTCGATCCTGACGATCCCGTGGTCGAGCGCGAGACGGCTCCACTGCTCCACCCGTGCGGACGCCAGCGCCGCGACACGGTCGCGACTACGCACCAGCACCCGGTCGCGGGCGTCGAGTACAGCGAGCTGTTCCCCAGGACTGAGCCAGGCGAAGTTCACCAGCCGCGCATGGAACTCACGGGACTGGTCCACCCCTCCCTCGGGAAGCTCGGCCAGCATCTCGTGCAGCAGCTCCCGGCCGACGTCCGTGATCGAGTAGACGTGCCGCGGCGGCTTGGCCTCCTGCTCCTCCGAACCACGCAGCACGGCACCACCGTCGACGAACTGACGCAGCCGGGGATAGAGCGAGTTGTTCGACAGCGCGTGCCCCGTCGCCGCCTCCACCTCCCTGCGCAGCTCGTATCCGTGACGCGGCCCGCGCGCCAGCTCGGCCAAAAGGAGGATGTCGATCCACATAGAGGTTACAGTAACCTAGGTCACCGTAACCGAGAGATTCTCGCTCGCTCCCTCATGGGCCATCCCCCCTCGCGGCCCCACTCCGCTGCCGAGCCCCGGACGAGGAAGACATCACATGCGTATGGACGTGGAACTCGACGAACCCAAATGTGTCGCCGCCGGTCAGTGTGTCCTGGCCGCTCCCGACGTGTTCGACATGGGGGTCCCCCCGCTCGAGCGAAGCCGAGAGTGGGGGAGCGACGAGGACGGCGTCGCCGTCCTGCTCGACGGCCAACCCGCCCCAGACCTCCTCGACGGCGTGAAGGAAGCCGCAGCTCTCTGCCCCGCAGCAGCGATCCGCCTGGTGGAGCGGTGAAGCGCACCGTTGTCGTCGACGCTTCGGCCACCGGCCTCGCCGCGGCCGAGACGTTACGCCGCGACGCCCTCGGTGCCGGCTTCCTCGGCGCGGAGGCCGCCGCCACCGCGGCCGGACTCGGCACCGACGTCATCCTGCTGGAGCCTGCCCCGGTCCGGTCGGCCGCCGTGGCGGGTACCGAGGTCGGCCGGGTCCTCGCTCGGGCCCGCCTCGGGCGGGGAGTGCGGCTGCGTACGGGAGTCGTGGTGTCGGAAGTGACCGAGGCCAAAGTGCCCCTGGGAGACGGTGAGGTGGTCGAGGGCGGCGAAGTCCTGGTCGCCATCGGCTCGCGCCTCAACACCGAATGGCTCGCCGTCCGCGACCGGGTGGCGTGTGACGCGTACGCCAGGTCCCGCCCGGCGTGCACGCGGCCGGGGGCGTGGCCCGCCGGCAGAACCCGCCGTTCGAGATGTCCACGCGGATCGAGCACCGCACCCACGCCGCCGATCAGGGCATGACCGCCGCCCGTAACCCGCTCGCCGCGCCGGAGGCACGCAAGGCGTTCGCGCCCATGCCGTACTTCTGGTCGGACCAGCACGGCATGAGGATCCGGGCGTACGGGTTCCTGCGCGGCCACGACGAAGTCGCGGTCGTCGAAGGGAACTCGGCGGAACGCCGGTTCGTGGCCGCGTACCGCACCGGCGACCGGCTCAGCGGCGCCCTCGCGATCGGCATGCCGCCCAGAGCTGTCCGGCAGTGGCGCCAGGCCGTCGCCGTCCGCAGCGCCTGGCGCGGCGCCGTACCGATCCGAGCGTAACCGGCGGCAAGTGCCGGAGAGCGCGCCCTCCACGCAGGACCGGGGCAGCTCAAGAGCGCCCTCAGCCCCACCCCGGAAAGGCCCCTTTTCCTTCCCACCGCCGCCCCCACCGGCTCCCCCACACAAAGGCCTTCGTCCATGCCGCGCATGCTTCCCCCCACCCCCGGCGCCGGGGAATCCGGCTCCCGGAGCCCGCGCGTCGTCGTGGCGGTCCTGACGTTCTCCGGGATCACCGTCGCGTTCGTGCAGAGCATGGTGTTCCCGATCGTTCCTCACCTGCCCACCTATCTGGACGCCTCGCCGGCGGACACCGCCTGGGTGGTGACCGCCACCCTGTTGAGCGGCGCCGTCACCACACCGGTGACAGGACGCCTCGGCGACATGTACGGCAGGCGTCGCATGCTCCTGTTCGGGCTGGCCGTCATGGTGCTGGGCACGGTGATCTCCGCGCTCAGCGGGTCCCTCGCCCCGCTGCTCGTCGGCCGTACCCTTCAGGGCCTGGCCAACGGCGTGATCCCACTGGGCGTCAGCATCATGCGGGACGTGCTGCCCGCCGAGAGACTCCCCACGTCCACCGCCGTGATGTACGGCTCCCTCGGCGTCGGCGGCTCCTTGGGCCTGCCCGTCGCCGCGCTCCTCGCCGACAGCTTCGACTGGCACGTACTGTTCTGGACCGCTGCCGCGCTCGGCTCCGTCGCGGCACTCCTCGTCGCCCTGCTCGTGCCCCCGTCGCCGGTGCGCGCCGGCGGGCGCTTCGACGTCACCGGCGCCGTCGGCATGGCGACCGGCCTGGTGTGCCTGCTGCTCACGGTCTCCAAGGGCGAGGACTGGGGCTGGGACAGCGGCCCCACCCTCGCCCTGGTGGCCGGGGCCACGATCGTCTGGCCCCTGTGGGGCTGGTTCGAACTGCGCTCCCCGCAGCCCATGGTGGACCTCCGCGCCAACGCCCGCCCACAGGTACTGTTCACCCACCTCACCGGACTGGCACTCGGGTTCGCGGTGTTCGTGACCGGCCTGGTTCTGCCTCAGTTGCTCCAGATGCCGGAGGAAACCGGCTACGGGCTGGGCAAGTCCCTGGTCGTCACCGGCCTGTTGATGGCCCCGCAGGGCCTGACGATGATGGCGGTCTCCCCTCTCGCCGCCCGGCTCACCACGGCCAAGGGCCCCAAGGTGACCCTCGTCGCCGGCTCCGTGATCACGGGCACCGGCTACCTCCTGGCCACGGTGCTGATGTCCGAGGTCTGGCAGATCGTCGTCACGTCCTGCGTCGTCGCCGTCGGTGTCGGCTTCGCCCTCGGAACCCTGCCGGCGCTCGTCATCGGCGTCATACCCGCGTCCCAGACCGGCGCCGCCATCAGCCTCAACACCCTCATGCGGTCCATCGGCACCTCCGTTTCCAGTGCCGTCGCCGGTGTGATCCTCGCTCACATGACCATCGGCTCGGGCAGCGGCACGGTGCCGTCCCGGAACGGTCTGCGCGCTGTTCTGGCGATCGGTGCCGGGGCCGCCGCGGTCGCCCTGGTCTTCGCGTCCTTCATCCCCGGCAGACAGCCGACCACGGACACCACGGACGCCACGGAAACTCCCGCTCTCCCGGTCCTGGGAAAGCCCACGGCTGACGCCGAGTAGGCGATACGCCACAACGGTTCCCGTACGCCGTAACGGTTCCCGTTCGAGCCCGCACCGCACGCTCACCTCTTTCCCGCGACCTCACCCGTTCTCAACACCCGTTGATGCCGAGATCCCTCCGGAGGAGAAGCATGATGCCGTACCTCGCCCAGGCCACCGGCGAACCGACAGGAGGTCTGGCCGGCTGGGCCGTCGACATGATCGACGCGCTCGGCGGAGCAGGGCTCGCATTACTCACCGCCCTGGACAGCCTGCTTTTCGGGGCTCTCCCGGTCGACGTGCTGCTGCCGCTCGTCGGATACACCGCCACCCAGGGCGCCATCAACATCGGCACCGCCATCGTCTGCGCCACCGCGGGATCGGTCGTCGGCAGTCTCGCCCAGTACGCGCTCGGCGCGCGGCTCGGCCGTGATCGTGCCCGTGCCCTGCTGCTGAAGTTCCCGGGCATCAAAACGGAGACCGTCGACCGCGCCGAGGCATGGTTCGCCCGGCACGGCGCCAAGGCTGTGCTGTTCGGCCGTGTGCTGCCCGTCATCCGTCCGCTCATCTCCATCCCGGCCGGGGCCGAGCGGATGTCGCTGCCGAAGTTCGTGCTGTTCACCGCGATCGGCACCATGACGTGGACCGCCACCCTGCTGCTCTCCGGATATCTCCTGGGCGAGAACTGGCACCGGGTCACCGACTACGCCGGCATGTTCGCGTACGTCGTTCTCGTCACCGTCGTCCCGGGCCTCGTCCTCATCGCCGTCAGGCGCCGCAACCGGCGCCGCCGGGAAGCCGCGACCGTGGTCGGCGAGACCGAGCGCACCGAGGTGGGGTGACCGTCCTCGGCCTCACGGCCCTGGCAGGAGCGGTTGCGACGACTTCCCCCGCCACGGCCGAAGGGCAGGCCGCCGGCAACCTCACCGCGACCGGGTGCCGAGCACCGTCAGCCCCTGACCAGCGCATCGCCGGTCACCGGTGACCGAGCCACAAGGACGAGTGGCATTAGTACTGGGGTACTAGCCGCACCCCGACGGTTCGGTCCCACAGGGGGCAGGGAGCGCGCGAAACCGCCCCTAGCTTGAGATCAAGGGTCGATCGACCCCGCGCACTGACGTAACGATCTCTTCTCCTGTGGGAGCAATCCGTGGCCACCTTTCTGTACCGACTGGGACGGCTCGCCTTTCGGCGACGACGCCTCGTCGTCATCTTGTGGATCGCCGTCCTGGCCGCCGTAGGCATTGGCGCCATGAGTTCCACCGGCAAGACCTCGGACAGCTTCACGCTGCCCGGCACCCAGTCCCAGAAAGCCATCGACCTGCTGGGCGAGGAGTTCCCGCAGGCCTCCGCCTCCGGCGCCTCCGCCCGAGTCGTCTTCGAAGCACCCGACGGGCAGAAGCTGACCGCCACCGCCACCAAGGCCGCGGTCGAGTCGATGGTGGCGAAGCTGGAGAAGTCGCCGCAGGTGGCGAGTGTCTCCGACCCCTTCACCAGCGGACAGGTCAGCAAGGACGGCACCATCGGCTACGCCGGGGTGACGTACAAGGTCGCCCAGGCCGATGTCAGTGACGCCGCGCACGACGTCCAGACCGCTGTCGTGGAGCAGGGCGGGAAGGCCGGCATCACGGTGAGCCTGGGCGGCGACGCCGTCGCCGACACCGCCGCAAGCAAGGCCGCCGAACTGATCGGGCTCGGCGTCGCCGCCGTCGCCCTGGTGATCACCTTCGGCTCGCTGATCTCCGCCGGACTGCCCCTGCTCACCGCGATCCTCGGCGTGGGTGCGGCCATCCTGTCGATCACCGTCGCCACCCAGTTCTTCGACATCGCCTCCCAGACGTCCGCGCTGGCGCTGATGCTGGGCCTGGCCGTCGCCATCGACTACGCCCTGTTCATCGTGTCCCGCTACCGAAACGAGATCCGCGACGGGCACGACCCGGAAGAGGCCTGCGGGCGGGCCCTGGGCACGGCCGGCTCCGCGGTCGTCTTCGCCGGCCTGACCGTGATCATCGCGCTGGCCGGACTGAGCGTCATCGGCATCCAGATGCTCACCTCCATGGGCCTGGGTTCCGCCTTCGCCGTGGCCGTCGCCGTGGTGATCGCGCTGACTCTGCTGCCCGCCCTGCTCGGCTTCGCCGGTATGCGGATCATGAAGAACAAGCTGCTGTCCCCCCGCATGAAGGCCCTGGAGCGCGGCGAGGGCGAGTCGATGGGCGTGCGCTGGGCGAAGTTCGTCACCCGCAACCCCGTCAAGGTCCTCGCCGTCTCGGTGATCGGCCTCGGGCTGCTGGCCATCCCCGCCATGTCACTGCGTCTGACCCTGCCCGACGACTCCATGAAGCCCCCCGGCAGCACCCAGCGCCTGGCCTACGACACCCTCCGCGAGGGATTCGGACCGGGCTTCAACGGCCCGCTGACCGTGGTCGTCGACGCCCGTGACAGTGACGACCCGAAGACCGCCGCCGCGGACGCGACCGCGGTGCTCAAGAAGCTGGACGACGTCGCCTCGGTCCGTGACGCGGCCTTCAACGAGGCCGGTGACGTCGCGATCATCGGTGTCGTCCCGGAGAGCTCCCCGACCAGTCAGGCCACCAAGGACCTGGTCGCCGACATCCGCGACCACAGCGCCGCCCTGCAGAAGGACACCGGCGCCGACCTGATGGTCACCGGCACCACCGCCGTCAACATCGACGTCTCCACGAAGCTCGCCCAGGCCCTGATCCCCTACCTCGCCATCGTCGTCGGCCTGGCCCTGATCCTGCTCCTGCTGGTCTTCCGCTCGATCCTGATCCCGCTCAAGGCCGCCCTCGGCTTCCTGCTCACCATCGCCTCCACCCTCGGCGTCCTGGTCGCCGTCTTCCAGTGGGGCTGGCTCGCGGATGTCTTCGGCGTCGACCAGACGGCACCCATCGTCAGCGTGCTGCCCATCCTCCTGATCGGTGTCGTCTTCGGCCTCGCCATGGACTACGAGGTCTTCCTCGTCACCCGGATGCGGGAGGAGTACGTCCACGGGGCCACCCCCACCCAGGCCATCATCGGGGGCTTCCGGCACAGTGGCCGGGTGGTCACCGCCGCCGCGGTCATCATGATCGCCGTCTTCTCCGGGTTCCTCCTCGACGACGCCGCTCTGATCAAGTCGGTCGGCCTGGGTCTCGCCTCCGCCGTCCTCTTCGACGCCTTCGTGGTCCGCATGACCATCGTCCCGGCGGTGCTGGCCCTGCTCGGCCACCGTGCCTGGGCCCTGCCCAGGTGGCTCGACCGCGCCATGCCCAACGTGGACGTCGAGGGCGAGAAGCTGCGCCACACGCTGGACGCCGACAGCACGAGCACCGCACCCGAACCCGTACTCGCCGGCGTGGGCGCCGGAGTCCACCAAGGCGCTGGCAGCTACAGCTCCCCGCAGGTCTTCACCGACTCCGGCTCCGATGCCCCGGACACGGCCACGTTCACGTCGCCGCTGCCCCACCACCACCACGGCCGGCCCCGGGGACTGTCCGGGCTCATGCAGCGGCGCGCTGACAACCGTGGCGCCGAGACCCCCATGGACACGGGCGCCGGGTTCCAAGCGGCCTCGGACAGCGGCTCCACCGGCGTCAACGGCCCTGGCGACACGGAGACGCCGAGCCGTCGTGCAAAGCTCCGAAGCGAGAAACTGGGACTGTCCAGGTTCAAGCAGCGTCCCGCACGCACCGGTGACGCCACCTCGCCCGAAACGACCGAGCCGAAGGCCAGCACGATGAAGGGGATACGGAAGAAGATGTTCCGCAAGCGCTGACGGCAACGAGTCGCAGCGACAGCTGCCGACCCCCGCCCGACCCACCACCGGAACGGCCGACTCCCACCGGCCGCCCCCATCCCCGCCCGCCGGTCCAATCCCCCGGGACCGGCGGGCGGCCCCCGACCCGCGAAGGACTCCCCGTGACCGTGCCGAGCGCACCCGCCCCCCGCCCGGGCGAAGACCGGACCCTGGAGACCCTGGCGGGCGATTCCGAGCAGCGCGTGATCGCCTCGGTCCTCTACCGGCTGGCCGCGTTGCAGCGAGCCAACCGGGCCCACCCCAAGATCCGCCACTGGGGGATTCCGGCTCTCTGCGCCGCGCTCGGCGCCACCTCCTACCTCAACCCCTTCAACAAGGGCGACGTACCGGCGCAGCTGGCCCTCATCGCCGCCTTCGCCGTCCCCCTCCTGTGGCGGGAGCGCCGGCCCATGCTCGTGTTCGCGCTCACCACCGCCGCGTCCGTGGCAGCCCTCCCTCTCGGGGTGATGACCGGCTCCGAGTCCGCACGCGTCGTGGCCCTCTTCAACGTCGGCCGCCACTGCAGCCCGCGCCAACTGGCCCTCGCCGTCGGCGTCACCACCGTGCAGCTCGTCGCGTGGGCCGCCGTCTTCTGGAGGGGCCGCCAGCTGGAACACGCCACCCGGCCGGAGGTCGTGACCGTGCTGGCGATGACCGCGATGGCGGCGTTCGCCGCGCTCGGTCTGCTGAGCCGACTGGCCAGCGCCTACATCGACACCCTGAGGAAGGAACGCGACCAGCAGGCCCGCCTCGCCACCGCGCAGGAACGCGCCCGGGTCTCCCGTGAGATGCACGACATCCTCGGCCACACCCTCTCGGTCATCGTCGGCCTCGCCGACGGCGCCGCCGCCCTCACAGAGACGAAACCGGAACGCGGCGCCCAGACACTCCGCATCATCAGCGCCAGCGGACGCGACGCCCTCGCCGAACTCCGCCGCCTCCTCGCCGTCATCGGCGACGACAACGAACGAGCGGGCGAGGCGCCGCTCGCCCCACAACCCGGTCTGGCCGACCTCGACTCCCTGCTGGAGCGCGTCCGCGCGGCGGGCCCCAGCGTCACCCTGGACACCCACGGCGACCTCACACGCCTGCCCCCGGGCCTCCAGCTGTCCGTCTACCGCATCGTCCAGGAGGCCCTGACCAACACCGTCAAGTACGCCGCCCCCGACACCTCGGTCCAGGTGTCCCTCACCGTCGGCCCGGACGCCCTCCACGTCACCGTGGAGGACGACGGCCCGCCCCGATCACCGCGAACCCGCCACCGGCGGACCGGGGGCGGTCGTGGCCTGGTCGGCATGCGCGAACGCGTCGCCCTCTACAAGGGCACCGTCACCGCGGGCCCCAACTCCCGCGGCGGCTGGACCGTCCGCGCGTTCCTCGTCCCCAACCCGCCCTCCCCCAACTTCTCGACCTCGCACGAGCAGGGGGAACCCCCGCCCTCCCCGGAGCACCGCTCATGACCACAGTTCTCATCGTCGACGACCAGGCCCTGCAGCGCATGGGCTTCAACATGCTCCTCGAAGCCCAGCCCGAGATGACCGTCGTCGGCGAGGCCACCAACGGCGCCGAAGCGGTCCGTATGACCGCCGAACTGCGCCCCGACGTCGTCCTGATGGACGTACGCATGCCGGGCATGGACGGCATCGAGGCCACCCGACGCATCGTCGAGTCCGGCGGCCGCTCCCGCATCCTGGTGCTCACCACCTTCGACCTCGACGAATACGCCTACGACGCCCTGCGCGCCGGAGCCAGCGGCTTCCTGCTCAAGGACGCCCTGCCCGAGGAACTCGTCGCCGGTGTCCGCGCGGTGGCCGCCGGCGACGCCGTCATCTCCCCCGGCCTCACCCGCAAACTCATCGACACCTTCGGCGACCGCCTCCCCGGCCACTCCCCGCAGCAGCAGCGCCGACTCGACGAACTCACCCAGCGCGAACGCGAAGTCCTCACCGCCATCGCCAGCGGCTGGACCAACACGGAGATCGCCGAAGGCCTGCACCTCGCCGAATCCACCGTCAAGTCCCACATCGGCCGCATCCTCACCAAGATCGACGCCCGCGACCGCGTCCAGGCCGTGATCTTCGCCTACGACACCGGACTCGTCCGCCCGGCCTGACCGACCCCGCCCCGCTCGCCCGGCTCGTCCGATGCCCGGGCCATCTCCCCACGTCGCCACCCGTGTTCACCGCCACGTCCCCGAAGCCCGACCACCTCGGCAACACCGCAGCCGAGCATCCACAACGAAGGAACAGGACACAGCAATGGGATCACTGGCACGAACCGGCATGGGCGTGGCCCTGGCGTGCGGGGTACTGGTCACCGCCGTCAGCATCGGACAGAACTCCGACAGCGACGACTCCAAGGCACAAGTGAACAAGACATCGGTGTCGGCACCGCCCAAGGGGCCGTACGTCGCTCTCGGGGACTCGTACACCTCGGGTCCCAAGATCCCTCCCCAGACCGGCGATCCGGCCGGCTGCGACCGGTCCGGCCGCAACTACCCGTCCGTCGTGGCGAAGGAACTCGGTGTCAAGGCGGCCGACTTCCGCGACGTCAGCTGCAGCGGCGCCACCATCACCGACCTCACCACCCCCCAGTCCACCGACCACGGCACCAACCCCGCCCAGCTCTCGGCGCTTTCCACCTCCACGAGGGTGGTCACCCTCGGCATCGGCGGCAACGACATCGGCTTCAGCTCGATGATGACCAAGTGCGTCGCCACCGGATCGCTCTTCAAGCTGGCCGACAGGCTCACGGACGTCACCGACAACGCGCCCTGCAAGGAGAAGTACACCTCCGGCGAGACCGACGAAGTGGCCCGGAAGATACGCGCCACGGGCGACCGCCTCGCCCGGGCTCTGACCGAGATCGACCGCCGCGCGCCCCAGGCCAGGGTCTACGTCGTCGGCTACCCCGCGATCCTGCCCGCCGAAGGCACCGAGTGCGGCCGCGAACTGCCCCTCGCCCCCGGCGACGTAACGTTCATGCGCCAGAAGCAGCAGGAGCTCAACACCATGCTCGGCGAACGCGCCCAGGCCGCCGGAGCGACGTACGTCGACACGTACGCCCCGTCCACCGGACACGACGCCTGCTCCCCCGCCGCCAGCCGCTGGATCGAACCCCTCCGGCCCAGCAGCCCAGCAGCCGTCGTCCACCCCAACGAACGCGGCGAACGAGGCATGGCCACCGCCGTCCTGAGCGCCATGAAGAACTGACGACACCCCAGCAGGACGTAAGCCGCGGGCAACCGGCAGGGAGCCCGCCTCATCCACGTCCTTCACACACCCGCGACTCCGGGCGCGTGTGCTCGAGCGGAGCGCGCGCCCGGTACGCACCGGCCGCCCGTGGGGACAGGCGCCGGTGCGAGGGAAGGGCCCGGCCGCGGATCCGGAACCCCAGCATCCACGGCCGGGTCCTCGCCCTCTTGCTCCGCCCCGCTCCGAACATGGCGGCCGAACGCCTCCGGGCCCGGTCCGCCGGGAGAACGCCCGCATGACCACGGTACTCATCGTCAACGACCAGGCCCTGCAACGTCTCGGCCTGCGCATGTTCCTGGAAGCCCAGCCCGACCTCACCGTCGTGGGCGAGGCGACCGACTGCGCCCAAGCAGTCCGAGCCGCCACCGCCCTCCAGCCCGACGTCGTCCTCCT
The DNA here is from genome assembly GCF_053599695.1 of Streptomyces sp. NPDC000878. NCBI lineage: Bacteria > Bacillati > Actinomycetota > Actinomycetes > Kitasatosporales > Streptomycetaceae > Streptomyces > Streptomyces sp. NPDC000878. Next base: position 87,119 of record NZ_JBSFMT010000040.1, read on the forward strand.
GGACCTGGGCCGAACGGACACCGACCGCATTCAGGCGATACGTCGCATCACCCGACTCGACTGCCGTGCCGGGGCGTCTCGCACCGAACCGGCCGGCGGGCTCCCCCCGCGGGTGCTCGTGCTGATCGCATCCGACGGCGACGAGTACGCCTGTGCCACCCTGCGCGCGGGCGCCGACGGAATCCTCCTCAAGGACGCCCTCCCCGAAGAACTCGCCGCAGCCGTGCGCATCGTCGCGCTGGGAGGCTCAGTCCTGTCTCCTCGCCTCACGCGCGCCCTGATCGAGGCCGTCCGTGAACGGGATTCCACCGACAGGCCCGACCGGAGACAAAGGCTGTCCGGCCTCACCGAACGCGAAACCGAAGTACTTGCCGCCCTCGCCTCCGGCTGGAGCAACTCGGAGATCGCCGAGCGGCTGTCGATAGCACCGACCACGGTCAAGACCCACATCAGCAGCATTCTCGCCAAGATCGGCGCCCGCGCCCGGGTGCAGGCCGTCGTCTTCGCCTACGAGACAGGTCTGGTCAGGCCACCATGGCAGCAACCTCGTCCACGCGCATCAGACTTCTCGGATCAGCCAGGAGGAGGGTTCCGGTCCGCCTAGAGGATGGCGACAACGACCTCGGTCGTCGTCCGAGTCGGCACCCGGCGCCCGAAAACGCCGACTGGGCGCGGCAGTTGCCCCCACGCGGCCCCTGCGTGCCGAGAAGCTCACCCGGCTGGCCAAGGAAGCCGCCGCCGGCGGCTTCTCCCAGATCAAGCTCAAGGTCGGCGGCGACCTGAACAACGACATCCGGCGGCTGCGCACCGCCCGTGCCGCCGTCGGTGACGGCATCCGCATCGCCATCGACGCCAACCAGCGCTGGAACGTCGGCGAGGCCGTCGAGTGGGTCCAGGCCCTGGCGGAGTTCGAGCCGTACTGGATCGAGGAACCCACCAGCCCCGACGACATCCTCGGCCACGCCTCCGTCCGCAAGGGCGTCGAGCCCGTGAAGGTCGCCACCGGCGAACACGTCCAGAACCGCATCGTCTTCAAGCAGCTGCTCCAGGCGGGCACCCTCGACGTCCTGCAGATCGACGCGGCCCACGTCGGCGGCGTCAACGAGAACCTGGCGATCCTGCTGCTCGCCGCGAAGTTCGGCATGCCGGTGTGCCCGCACGCCGGAGGTGTGGGGCTGTGCGAACTGGTGCAACACCTTTCGATGTTCGACTATCTGGCGCTGTCCGGCACGACCGAGAACCGCGTCATCGAGTACGTCGACCACCTGCACGAGCACTTCACCGCGACGGCGGTGATCCGCGACGGCCACTACACGGCTCCGTCGGCACCCGGCTTCTCCGCGACCATGCACACCGGGTCCATCGCCGAATTCCGTTACCCCGACGGCACGTTCCGGGCCGCCGACCTCGCCGCGGACAAGGCCGTCCGATGACCGGCCTGTCAGGTCTCACGGCCGTCGTGACCGGCGGTGCGTCCGGCATCGGGCTGGCCACGGCCCGGCTGCCGGCCTTGCGGGGCGCCGAGGTCGCCGTACTCGATCTCGACCCCTCCGGGGTGCCAGAGCCGTTGCTCGCTCACAAGGCCGATGTCACGGACGACACCTCGGTGCGGGCCGCGGTGCGGGAAGCGGCCGAGCAACTGGGCGGCTTGGACATCCTGGTCAACAACGCCGGTATCGGTGCCGCCGGAACCGTCGAGGGCAATCCTGACGGCCTGTGGCACCACGTCCTCGACGTCAATGTCCTCGGCATGGTGCGCACGACCCGTGCGGCCCTGCCGCATCTGCGGCGCTCGGCCCGTGCGGCGGTGGTCAACACCTGCTCCATCGCCGCCACCGCGGGCCTGCCGCAACGCGCTCTGTATTCCGCGAGCAAGGGTGCCGCGCTGTCGCTGACCCTGGCCATGGCCGCCGACCACGTCGCCGCCATCGTCTACCTCGCGAGTCCCGAGGCCGCCAGTGTCACCGGCACCGCGCTCGCCGTCGACGGCGGTATGCAGGGACTCCGGATCCGCCCGGCGACCGGCGACCGGCTCATGAGAACCCGGCGGTTGTGCGGCACCGACGTCCAGGTCACCGATCTGGCGTTCGGTGCCGCGGGCGTCGGCAAGCTCTACCGCCCGATCGGGGAGGAGGACGCCCTCGCCACTGTGGACGCCGCCTGGAACGCGGGCATCCGGGCACCGTCCGCCTCCGCGAGAACGCCATGATCGACCCGGTCGATCACTGGCTGGCCAAGATCTTCGACCCCGACCACGCGGCGTGCAGCCGCGAAGGCCACGCTGGACGCAAATGCAGGTCGAGGCAAAGAGAGGATCACACCAGTGCGCCTGACCTACGACCACGAAACACGGATGGTGCCGACCGAAATCCGGCCAGCACCATCCGTGTGCATAAAGAGTGTGTCCGAGGGGGGACTTGAACCCCCACGCCCGATAAAGGGCACTAGCACCTCAAGCTAGCGCGTCTGCCATTCCGCCACCCGGACCAGGTGTCTGCCGCCGTCGGGAGTGCTCCCCGCAGCGACACGAACAACAATACCAAGCTTTGAGAGTGCCTTTCACCTGCATATCTCTCACCATGGGCAGCGGGACGGTGACTGTATGCCCACGCGGCTACCGCTCCCGCTGGTGGTACATCTTCCGGGTGTGTTCCGTGTGGGCCCGCATGATCTCCGTGGCCCGCTGACCGTCACCGTCCGCGATCGCCGCGATCAGCTCACGGTGCTCGATCCACGACTGCCGGCCACGCTGCCGGGCCACCGGCGTGTAGTACCAGCGCACCCGGCGGTCGACCTGTGCGGCCAGCTCCGCGAGAACCGTGTTGCCCGCGAGTTCCATCACCTTCGCGTGCAGTCGGGCGTTCATCGCCACCGCGCCGTCCACGTCGTCGACGGCGACCGCGCGCTCACCCTCCGCGCACATGTCCTCCAGTACGGCGATGGCCGCGGCACCCGCGTTGGCCGCGGCGAGCCGGGCGGCTTCCGCCTCCAACAGCGTGCGGACGGTGAGGAGTTGGTCCGCCTCCTCCTCCGTCGGCTCGTGCACGAAGGCACCCTGGGCGGGCCGCAGATCCACCCAGCCCTCGGTGCTGAGCCGTTGCAGCGCCTCGCGAACCGGCTGCCGTGACACCCCGAGATGCCCGGCGAGTTCGCTCTCGACGAGATGCTGGCCGGGCCGCAGGGCACGCGTGGTGATCAGTTCGAGCAGCGCCTCGTACACCCGGTCGCGCAACGGACCGGGGCGTTCGAGCTTCGGTACCGCGCCCTGCGGCAGTCCTGTCGTCGACAGCATGACGGCCCCTCCTCCGCAGCGTCGTCGCCACATCTGAGAGCCCAGTATGAATTGGCTTTCGCCTACAGTCTACGGCGCACAAACGACCGGAAACCCAGCTCACGCGGCCCCGCGCGGCCGTCCGGACGCCGTCCCGGACCCTTGCTGCCACCACTTCCATCCTGTAGACAATATTTCGTCGACAGTTTTCGACAGTTCCGCGGTACACCCTCGACCGAACGGAGCGCCACCCAGTGAAAGTCGCCATCCTCGGCGCCGGAGCCATCGGCGCCTACGTCGGCGCCGCCCTGCACCAAGCAGGCGCCGACGTCCACCTCGTCGCCCGTGGACCGCACCTCGCGGCCATGAGGCAACACGGCGTACGGGTTCTCAGCCCCCGCGGTGACTTCACCGCGCACGCCCACGCCACCGACGACCCCGCCGACATCGGCCCCGTCGACTATGTCCTCCTCGGGCTCAAGGCCAACTCGTACGCGGCGTGCGGGCCGCTCATCGAGCCGCTGCTCCACGAGTCCACCGCTGTCGTCGCCGCCCAGAACGGCATCCCGTGGTGGTACTTCCACCATCACGGCGGACCCCACGACGGCCAGCGCGTCGAGAGTGTGGATCCCGGCGGCGCGGTCAGTGCCGTACTCGCGCCGGAGCGGGCCATCGGCTGCGTCGTGTACGCGGCGACCGAGCTGGAAGGGCCGGGCGTCGTCAGGCACTTGGAGGGCACGCGGTTCTCGATCGGTGAGCCGGACCGTTCCCTCTCCCCGCGCTGCCAGGCCTTCAGCGAGGCGATGCGGGCCGGCGGACTCAAGTGCCCCGTCGAACCCGATCTGCGCAACGACATCTGGCTCAAGCTTCTCGGCAACATCTCCTTCAACCCGATCAGCGCCCTCGCGCGCGCCACGATGCGCCAGATGTGCCACCACGGCGGCACCCGTCAGGTCATCCAGACCATGATGGAAGAGACCCTGGCCGTCGCCGAGGCCCTCAACTGCCGTGTCGGCATCTCCATCGAGCGCCGCCTGGCCGGCGCCGAGCGCGTGGGCGACCACCGCACGTCCACCCTCCAGGACCTCGAACGCGGGAAACCCCTCGAACTCGACGTCCTCCTGACCGCCGTCATCGAACTCGCCGACATCACCGGCGTCGACGTCCCCACCCTTCGGACCGTCCACGCCATCAGCGATCTCCTCGCACTGGGGACCGCCGCATGATGCCGGAGTAGTCGAGCCACGGCCCCCGACGGCGGGGCCCCTGGCGGCGGGGAGCGCCCCCTGCGCCGCGGGGGTCCCGCCCCTTTGTGCGAGCGCGGACCCTCCTGGGCGGTATGGATTCTGTATACTATCCATCTGTATACTGTCGCTCTGTATGCATTCCGCATCCAACTGCCCCTGCACGGAGGCGACATGGAAGATCTGCATCCCGAGGTGGTGCTGGGAATGGCCACCCAGGCGCCCGACGGCATAGTGATCATCGACGGCGAAGGGCTGATCCGCTTCTGGAACCGGGGCGCGGAGCGCATCTTCGGGTTCTCGGCGGACGACGTGGACGGCCGCAGTCTGGACGTCATCATCCCCGAGCGGCACCGCAAGCGTCACTGGGACGGTTTCCAGGAGGCCATGGACCGGGGGACGACCAAGTACGGCGACGCGGATCTGCTGAACGTACCCGCGCTGGCGGCGGACGGCCGCAAGCTGTCCATCGAGTTCAGCGTGGCACTGCTGCCGGGCCCCGACGGCAGCACCTACGTCGGGGCGGTCATCCGGGACGTCACCGCGCGACGCGAGCGGGAGCGGGAGCTGATGCGGCGGCGGGCCGAGGCGGACACCGCGAGCAAGGCGACGGTCTGAGGCGCCGCCGGACACGTGGAAGCTCCAGGCCCAGGGACGCGGCGCACTGGTCGCCCTGGCCCATCGTCCCCGGGGCCACCGCGACCAGCGGACGCGCG